>JACQCB010000123.1 GCA_016201805.1 Nitrospirota bacterium
CGGCCTTGGCCATCTCGCCTCCCAGCCGAGCCATTTCATCCTGCCAGGCCAGTGAATCCGGCGGCGCGCCGACGGCAAAGTCCCGATAGGCCACGCGGTCGTCAGGGTCGGACCGTGAATAGGTCGCGTGCTGAAAATTATTTCCCGTCGGCATCGTAGTCTTGTCATACCTGAAAGGAAGACCCTGGCGCAATGGCATCCGAAGCCGGCCGATACCCCTGCCAGGGGATGGTTGACCGGTCAGAAATTGACATGTTAAGGTACCTGCGCCTCTCTACCGCATGAGTCAGAGGACTGTACGCGCGGGGCCGCTGCGATCACATCATGGGAGCGATTGTGAAGGGGTTATCGTGTCTTCGCTTGTGGGCGGTTGTCGGGCTGGCGCTTGTCAACATGACCCTTCCTCTGGCCGCGTCGGCTTCGAAGGCTGCGCCGGCCGTGACGGTCCAGCCTGAGCACGTCGTCCTGGTGGTCCTGGAAGGGGTGGGGCGGGATGCGCTCAAGGGCGGACCCATGCCGGTGTTTAGCCGTCTGGTGAAGGAAGGGGCTGTGACCTGGTCTGCGACCGGCGTCAACCCGCCTCTGCGGTTGCCGACCATGGCCTCGCTGTTCACCGGGTTGCCGGTGGAGAAGCATGGCATTACGTGGGATACCTTCGATTTCATCCGGGGCTATCCGCGTCCACCCACCGTCTTTGATTATTTGGATTTGAGCGGGGGCCGGGACAGCGCGATTTTTTTTATGGACGAGTCCCTCTATCAGTTGGCCAAGCCGGAGCCCTATACGGACTATCAAATGTGCGGGCCGTTGAAGCCGGAGTGCAGCGCGGGCACCGTGGTCGGTTATATCCGCGAGTATTTCCGCAAAGCCACGAGCGGGCACGGGTATGGCCATGCGATCTTGTCCCTGCCGCATTTTCTGGTCGTGCATCTGCCAGAGCCTGGCCGGACCGGTGCGGCCCAGGGATGGAACTCGCCGGCCTATCGGGAATCGTTGCGGAACGTGGATCAGGCGATCGGCTCGATCTTGGGGATATATCGGGAGTTGGGCCTCTTGGGGCGGACGACGGTCTTTGTGACCTCGCTCAATAATCATGCGGGTGACGCCAAGCTGGGCGGCCATGGCAGCGAGGCCGCTGCCTCCTCCTTGCCGCGCATGCCCTGGATCGCCTGGGGAGCCGGGATCAAGCCGGGCTATGCGATCAAACAACCGGTGTCGATCATGGACACGGGGGCGACGGTGATGCGGACCTTGGGGTTGGAGACCCATACTGAGTGGGAGAGCCGGGCGGTTGAGGAAATCTTCACGGCTCCGCGGCCCGCATCGGTGGATCATGAGGGGACTGTCGGAGTTGATGGGAAAGCACGACCGTAGGCTGGATGGGGTGTCGTTCCCAGCGTCTGGACAGATACGAGAAGCCACCTGGTGGGTCTTGGCTGCGCTCCTAGGCCTGATCGCCCTAGGCTCTGTGCAACCGGCGGCTGCGGCGCCGCCGAGCATCTATGCGAAGGAATATCCCATCACCGTGGATGCCACGGCCCTGACCCCGCCCACGTGGTGGCACGTGCCGGGGAAGACGCCGGCGATCATGACCCTCGATCCCGACAGCCCTTCGATTTTCCCTTCGTCGTGACCCTCGACGGGGCGCTGGATTTCACGCCGTCGCTGGACCAATGCGTGTCCGGGCGAGGGACGCAGACGCTCACGATCACGTGCAGCCGGACCCAGCCCTATGGGGGCCAGCGCGACTATTGATGGCCGTCTGATGACGGTCCGACGGTCACCTGACTCGGGCCGGGCGATGTTGTTTGAGGTGGACTATGGCCGATGCAGTGCATGATCTACTGGAAGCGTTAGAAGACGTCGATGATGCGACGCGGGAAGAAGCGGCCAAGGCCTTGGCTGAGCTGGCCGATCCCAGCACCTTGACGGCCTTGATCCAGGCTTGCGGAGACGAGTTTTGGTCGGTGCGGGCCCACGCAAGCTGGGGGGTTGCCAAGATCGGAGGCCCCCAGGCGGTGGAGGCGCTGGTCAACTTGTTCAATGACTCCATCATGGAGGTACGCAACGAAGTAGTGGCCGCCATGACCCACCTCGGCCCTGCGGTCATTGAGCGACTCATCAAGGCGTTAAAGGATGAGCGGTGGCGGGTCCGGGAATATGCGGCGAAGACCTGCGGTGAGATCAAGGACGCCTCGGCGGTGGAGCCCTTGATGGTGGCCTGTCGGGACCGTGACGGGGCCGTCAAGAGTGCGGCCGCGGAGGCCTTGGGAAAAATCGGCGGGGCCAAGGCGGTCCCCGCATTGCTCAAGTTGTTCAAGGATTCGTCGAAAACCGTGCGGGAGACGGCGGGCACGGCCCTCGTTGCGATCGGCCTGCCGTCCGTCCAGCCGTTGATCCAGACCCTCAAGGACCCGGATTACGTGGTCCGTTGCCACGCCGCCAGGGCTCTTGGCGGTATGACCACCGACTACCAGTTCGGTCGGTCCTGGGTGAAGGACCTGCCGGTTGTGGAAGCGTTGATCGAGGCATTGAAGGACCCTGATCGGGCGGTCAGGGAGGATGCCACGATTGCGCTGGGGATGATCGGGGACGCGCGGGCCATCGATGCGCTGATCGAAGCGATGAAGGACGGGGCCGTCAAGCGGCACGCGATCATGTCGCTGGGAATGATCGGGGATGCCCGGGCGTTGCAGCCGGTCCTGGATGCACTGAAGGGGAAGGGAATTCGTCAGGAGGGGACGCCGACTCCCGGCTGTATCGTCAGCGAGGAAGCGTTCATCAAGGAGGCCGCGGCCACCGCCCTGGGACATTTCCGTGACCCTCGCGTCATTCCGGATCTCATGATGATGCTCAAGGACAATGTTCTGCGCGAGCGAGCCGCCGATTCGCTGGTCCTGATCGGCGATGCCGCCATCGAGCCGCTGGTCGCCTTCCTGTTCGATCCCAAGGCCTCGGAGGTGGAGACGAACGAGCGGGCCCTCTCCTTTGCCACCAGCCGGTTGAGTGCCCCCGATGCCCTCCGGAAGATCGTGGGCGAGACGCTCCGGAAGCTCGGCTGGGAGCCGCCGTCCGATGAAGAATTGGTCGATTCATTCCAGACGGATAACCTCCGAGTGGATAAGCCACTCGGAGAGACCGGACGCTTCGGCCCATCGGGAGACCTCAGCGTGTGAGCTCAGGCTGTTTTTCCCGGACGGGGAGTCTATTTCCTGACTCCCAGTCCGTGGGTATCGGCGGTTTCCTTCCCGTCCTTCATGTTGGTGATCCTGGCAATCCCAACGAACTGTCCGCCTTTTCCGCCCTCGGCGACCTTGATCACGCCGATGCCCGGCGTTGACCCCTTGGCATTGTTCACGTTCTTGTCGTTTCCGGTGAGCGGATTCGGCCCTCGCGTGCCGACGAAGACATAGGCGCCGTCCGGCGCCACGTCCAGGAGGTCCGGGGCCGGGTCATCGCTGACCGAGCCGGCCAATTCGATCCCATTGACGCTGAGGTTCGTCAACGTATCGATGACCTCGATGTTGTTGCCCGCCCGATCCGCGCTCCAGAGATAGCGTCCCACCGCCGCCATGCCGTGCGAGTCCGCAAACTGCGTGTCGCGCGAGGTGATCAGTTTGGCCGAAACCGACTTCGGCAGGGTGGAGAGATCCACCGCGTACACATCATAGGACAGGGGTGCGATCGGCCAGCCGCCGCCGGAGTTGATGTAGAGGGTGTTGTCCACTTGGATGCCGCCGCAACCGGCCGGATGCACGTCCACGTTGGTCAAGGTGGCAACCAGCTTCATCGGCGTTTCCGTGACGTCCACGACAAACAGTCCGCCGCCGCGCAACGTGATGAAGGCGTATTTGCCCGATGCATCGGTGATCGGGCAGATCGGCGCCGTGTCCGGCTGTTCTCCCCGCTCCATGGCGCCGAGGTTCAGCACGTCCTTCTCTGGGTCGAAGCCGAACTTGTGGGCCGCATAGTCGGTCCAAATCCTGATGAACTTCTTTTCCGCGATGTTGGCGGCAATGACCATTTTCTGGTCGGGGGACGGCCAGGCGGCATGGACATTCTTGCCCATGGAGAGGCAGGCCTCCGGTTTCCTGGTGGCGGCATCCATGAACAGGACCTGTCCGCTGAGGAAGGAAAGGATAGCGTGGGATTGGTCTTTGGTGAAGAAGATCATGTGCGGGCGACGGACCGCTTTCTTGGTGGCCTCCTGGCAGAAGGTATTGATCTCGCCGCCGAGGTCGATGGTGACCTTGGGCTTGGCCACGGACGGGTTGGCGGTCAGTTGGGCCCCGTCGTAAATGTACAGGAAACCGCCGCTTTCCTTGGCCGTGTCCGATTGGTCCATGACCCAGACTTCGTAGGCGTCGGCTGGGGAGGCCAAGGCTAGGGCGATGCCAAGGCTTGCGCAGAGTGAGAGGACGAGTGTCGCCAGCAGTCCCGGCATGGGCCGCCTTTCTATGGTCGGTACGATACGCATGGGAGCCTCCTTGGGTGAATGGTCGAACCCTTGCGGTCCGTTGGGTGCAGGGAGAGCATTGCACGTACGCGATGGACAATGGGCAAAGAGATAGACAGCAGCATGGTAAAGGCCTGCGACTTGCCCTGTCAATCGTACGGAGGCGGGTTGGGCGGCCGCATGAGGGCCGGCAGAGCCGTTGGCGAACTCCTGTGCCAGGATTCCTGTTGACCCTCAAAAAATGGCTGTGTTAAGGTACTTTGCGCCTGTTTTCGCTGCGCTCTGAGCGGTGCAGGACGTCAATGAGCACCGGGTACGTTCCCCCTTGCGTTGCTCTCGCATACTCCCGTTCCGTGGCCGCGTACCTTCACGATTTCCGGTCGAATTTTGGAAGGCTTGCTGGCGAGACGGGGCGATGCAGGTCAGGCATGATGGCGGATAGCGTTGTGGAACAAATCGCGGC
>JACQCB010000124.1 GCA_016201805.1 Nitrospirota bacterium
CGCCGAAGGCCGGCTGGGGAGGGCGTTGAACCAGTGACATCCTTCAGCCGCCCTTCCAAGTTTGTGGCTGTCGTCTCTTCTATCTATCCTACTCTCGCCTCTTCAACCCCTTCACTCCTGATGCCATGTCGGGCTTGACTCACCGGCTGGCAGTCGTATCGCCGGCAGTTCTATCG
Organism: Nitrospirota bacterium; assembly: GCA_016201805.1. GTDB lineage: Bacteria > Nitrospirota > Nitrospiria > Nitrospirales > Nitrospiraceae > SCVQ01. The sequence continues at coordinate 177 of JACQCB010000124.1, forward strand.
AAGGTTATAAGGAAGGGGCTGACAGCGGGTTCTTGAAGGGTATCTGGTCCTCAGCGGCGTCGAGGGTTTGCTGCTGGACCTCTTCCCGTATGTTGCTCCAAGTCGCCTGCGGCACCGAGAGGAAGGCCTCGACGATCGCGGGGTCGAATTGCTGCCCGCTGTACCGGAGAATTTCCCCGCGCGCTTTCTCGAAAGACTGGGCTTTACGGTAAGGCCGATGCGAGGTGATCGCATCCAGGGCGTCCACCACAGCAAAGACCCTGGCGCCGATGGGGATGGCCTCTCCCTGCAAGCCATTGGGATAACCCTGTCCGTCAAACCGTTCATGGTGCGCGAGGATGATTTTGGAGGCGCCCTTTAAAAAGTCGACCCGTGAGGCCAGGCGGTACCCTAATTGTGGGTGTTGCCTCATGATTTTCCATTCCTCGCCATCCAGCTTGTCCTGCTTCAGGAGGACGCAATCGGGGATGCCGATCTTGCCGATGTCGTGCAGGTATACGCCCCGTTCCAATGTGGTCAGGTCCGGCGAGCCCATGTTGAGAATGCGGCCGAGCGTCAAGGCGTATTGAGCCACCCGTTCGGAGTGGGCGTGGGTTTCGATGTCACGGGTATCGAGGGCGGCGCCCAGCGCTTTCAGTGTGGCACGGTAGGTGTTTTCGAGATGCCGGACGACTTGTTGGAGCTCGGACGTGCGTTGCTGGACTTGCCCCTCCAGGGTCGTCTGGTAGGCTTTGCCGCTGAGGATCAGTTGCCGCTTCGTCAGTCCGCGGGACACGCTGTCGCGCAGATTCTCGCACCCGAATGGCTTGATGAGGTAGTCGTCGGCCCCGCCACGGATTGCCTCGATGGCCAAGCTGAGATCGCGCGATCCCGTGACCATAATCACCGCGATGGCCGGATCGATGCCGCGGATCCGCTTGAGCAACTCAATCCCGTTGAGACCAGGCAAGAGAATGTCGATCAGCACGAGATCCACCTGCTGCTCGCCTATGAGGTGCAGGGCCTCATCTCCCTGTTCGGAGGTCAAAATGGCGGCGCCGGTGTCGGAGAGGAAGTCTCGGATGAGAAACGGGATGCCCGGCTCATCGTCGACCACCAGAATCACGGCCTCCGTGTTTCCATTTTCGATGAGTGACTGTGGGGCATCACCGGCCGTCGAGGATCGAACGGATTCGGTAGCGGTCGTCCCGGTCACGCCCGCGGCTTTCTTGCGTGCGATCTCAAAGTCGAGCGAGGCTTCAGCCAGTGCCGGCAGGTTTTCTTGCGGGTGGTTGCAGCCTTCCGCAAGACCGACACTGACACTGAGTGCGATCGGCAGGACGCCGGCCTCATTCGCGTTCTGGATGGCGTGCCGGATCTGCGCGGCCAGTTCATCCGCTCCGGAGCAGGATGGTTCGGACAAGAGCACGATGAACTGATTCTCGCCATACCTGGCAGCCACATGACGGTCCGGGCTGAAGGCGAATCGCTCGGCTTGCAAGGCAGTCAGGATGAGGCGTCCCATCAACTCGACAACTTGATTCCATCCCGGCTGTCCAAAGGTCTGGTGAATGGATTCGTACTGATCGATGGAGATCAAGGCAAGGGCGAGCCCCTGCTTACCGGCGGTGATCACGCGGGTGTGGGCGTCGTAGACCGCTTCGAAGGCGCTTCGGGCGTAGAGCCCTGATTGCGCGTCCTGTGCGAACGCCGTCTTGTCGGTCATCAGCCGGAGAGATTCCACGGACTTCTCGCATTCTTGTGAGGTGAACGATCTTTCGTCTGATGGCAGACTATCATTTGGGTAGTGATGTATCGGTCTTTTCAGGCCGTGCTTGAGACCCTCTCCCGATCCTGTCCGTTCTGTGCGGTTGAAGGTGGTTTGCTCAAGACTCATCGCCCAGTCAGAAACCTGACGGACCGGCACCGGCCTCTTGTCAGGCGGCGCACAAAGGGACGCTGGATGCAGGCCTTGCCCGGCAAGTTCTTCCTAGGAGAGAGGTACTGCCGCTTGTCTCGGTTCTTTGTGTGGGCGCTTGCCCCCCTCAACCAGTCTGAAATGGGTCGATCTCAAGGCATTACTGTGGTTCGGTTGGATTGCGCTCCTTGGCATGCATGTTGCTTTTACCCCGGTGGGCAACACTCAACCTCAAGGGTGCAAAACGTATGAACCGAGGAATCTATCCCATTCTCAGCGCGAGCTTGGCACAGGAACACCGTATTCAAGTACTGACGAACAACATGGCAAATCTGAGGACCACCGGATTTAAGCGGGTCGAGCCGGTCTTCGAAGCCATCCTGGGAAGCAGGGGGCTGCCGGTCATTGCGGCGGGACAGACGGAGGCGGCGTTCCAACCGGTCGCGGGCCAGTCCTCCTGGGCTCCCGAGCGGTTTTTCGTCTCACCCCGAGACCTTGCGACCGACTTCAAGTCCGGCACACTTCGGGAGACCAAGAGCCAGTTCGATATGGCGATCAAAGGGGATGGGTTTTTCGAGATCAAAACGGCCAAGGGGCTGGTGTACACCCGCAACGGGATGTTTCACCTGGACGATCAGCGCCGGCTGGTCACGGAACATGGCGACTTCGTGATGGGGGGCAAGGGCGTGATCAAGCTTGCGTCCGGCACGGCCCATGTCGATTCCGACGGGAAAATTCAGATGAATGGCGCAGTGGCCGGCCAGGTCAAAGTCGTGGAGTTCCCGAATACGAAGGCGTTGCAGCAAACGGGCGAAGGGTATTTCTTGGGACAGAATCCAAAGACGGTGAAAGAGCCGTCGATTGCTCCGGGGCACTTGGAGGAATCCAACGTCAATGCGTTCGGCGAGATGGTCAAGGTGATCGAGCTGATGCGGACCTACGAGTCCGGGCAAAAGGCCTTCCAGGCCTTCGACCGGTTGAACGAGGTCCTGATCCAGGACGTGGGGCGAGTCGCCTAACCGGAAATGATGAACGCTGAATGGTGGACGAAATTGAGTCAGTGCGTCATTGAATCATTGTCCCATTGAATCAATGAACCAATCGGCAATGACTCAATCGTCAATTCTTCGTGCTCATCGTTCAGCGTTTCTGAAGAGGAGGACAGTATGATCCGAGCCATGTGGACCGCTGCGTCCGGGATGACCGCCCAGCAGCTCAACATCGACACGATCGCGCACAACTTGGCGAACGTGAACACCAACGCCTATAAGCGCAGCCGGGCGGAGTTCGCCGATCTGTTGTACCAGATCCAGCGCATGCCCGGCACCAACGCGTCGAACATCGGGGTGTACCCGACCGGAATCCAGGTGGGTGGCGGCGTGAGGCCGATCACGGTGGCCAAGGAATGGGTTCAGGGCAACCTGCGGCAGACCGGCAACGAACTCGACGTGGCGATCGACGGCATAGGGTTTTTCCAGGTCACCCGCGCGGACGGCACGATCATGTATACGCGCAACGGCTCCTTCAAGCGGGATAATGTGGGCAACTTGGTCACGGGCGACGGGGATGTTCTGAACCCGGTCATTACGATTCCGTCCGGGGCGCTCAAGGTGGACGTCGGCCAGGACGGGACGGTCTCCGTCCTGCTGCCGGGCGTGACTCAGGCCTCGCAGATCGGACAGATGCAGTTGACCCGTTTCGACAATCCTTCCGGTCTCGTCGCCATGGGCAACAACCTGTTCCTGGACAGTTTTGCCTCCGGCCCTCCCATTCAGGGGCTTCCCGGCTTTACGAACGGGTTCGGGCTCATCCAGCAAGGGTTTTTGGAAAGCTCGAACGTGAACCTGGCAGAAGAGATGGTCAACATGATCGTGGCGCAACGGAGCTACGAGATCAATGCCAAGGCCATCCAGGCGGCCGATGAAATGATGTCCATGGCGAACAATCTCAGGCGATAGGACCTGGTCTCGTTGAAGAGGCAGGAAAGGATCGAGCGTTCATGGGAGTGACAATGGCCCGTCGTCATAGCGGTCTCGCGGTCCTCTGTGTCCTCCTGATGGCCTGGCCGGTGCAGGCGAAATCCGGCGAGGAGAGGAAGCCAGGACAAGTCGAGCCCTCGGCAAGTCAAGCTCAGCGTTCCGTGCGACAGGCAACAAAGGGCAAGGCGCCGGCCGTGCAGCCGGTCGTGCAGAAGGCAATCCAGCCCGTGACGCAAGAGGTGACGGTTGAGCAGATCCGCCGGACGTTGCTGCATTATGTCGAGCGGCTGTTCGATGGGAAAGTCAGCGAAGTCCAGGTACAGGTGCTCCATCCGCAGGAGCCGGTGACCGTGCCGTTCGGCTCCTTGGACGCACGGGTGGCGGCCCGCGGTCTCGACGAAGGACTGGGCCGGCGCATGTTTCAAGTGACGCTGGCCGTGGATGGGAAGCCGGCTGAGACCCTGCGGGTGATGGCGGAGGTGACGGCCACGGCTGAAGTCGTGACGGCCGCCCGCTACATCAAGCCGGAGGAGACCATCCAGGCGGAGGACCTGACGCTGGCCAAAGTCCAATTGCCCGGCCTCGCGCATGACTTTATCACCGACCTGGATGCCGTGGTCGGCAAGCGCGCGATCAAATCCATCCGGCCTGACGCGCCGATCAAGACGTCGGCGCTGTCGCTCCCCTTTGCGGTCAAGCGGGGCGACCAGGTGACGATCGAGGTCAAGCACGGGGGACTGCTCGTTCAGGCTTCCGGGACGACAAAAATGGGCGGGCAGGTCGGCCAGTTCGTCACGGTCACCAATTCGGATTCCGGGAAGGAAGTCCGGGGCAAGGTGATGGGGCCGGGCGTCGTGCGGATCGGATTCTGAAAGTGAGGCGAGAGGCGATGGGCAAGGGGTATCCTAACGATGAACGAGGAATGCTGAACGCTGAACGCAAAGTTCGGTCTGATGGACGGGTGACGAACAGAGGGGAGAGGCTTTTCTCTCTATATCGAGCTATTCTCGCCGACCTCTTCCGTTCATCGTTCAGCGTTCATCGTTCATCGTTGCTGGCCTATGGACTGGCCTGGATGCTGGTCGGGTGCGCCAGCGTTCCGGTGAGTTCTCGGCTGGTGGTGGCCCCCTATCCGCCTCCCAAAACGCCGGGCTCGCTCTGGCAGGAGGAAAACGGGCGCGCCTATCTCTACGAGGACCTCCGCGCGATGCGGGTGGGCGATATCATCACGGTCAAGATCGTGGAAAACCACAAGGGTTCCAAGAGCGCGGACACGAAGGCGGAGCGGGAGTCCACGCTCGACAACAGTCTGAGCACGAGCACGATCGGCATTCCCGGCCTGAACCTGGGCAGCTTCATGGCCGGCCGGGCCGTGCCGGGGTTGACGGTCGAGGGCAGCGCCAAAAACAAGTTCGGCGGCAGAGGCGCCACAAGTCGCGCGGATACCTTGACCGGCATCTTGTCGGCGATCGTCACGGAAGTTTTTCCCAATGGCGACCTCCGGGTCGAAGGCCGGCGCGAGGTCACGGTAAACAGCGAAAAACAGACCATGATCCTGAGCGGCGTGGTGCGGCGGGTGGATCTGGACACGAGGAATATGGTCTTGTCCTCCGCGATCGCCGACGCCAAGATCGAGTATACGGGGCTCGGGGTGGTGGACGATGTCCAGCGCCCAGGATGGATGGTCCGGCTTCTGGACTGGATCTATCCATTCTAGAAGAGGGTAATGGGCTAGAGGCTAGAGGCTCGGAGATCAGGTGCTTCCCTATAGCCTATTGCCGATGGTCTTGCACGGAGGAGTGATGCTACGAAAAGCAATTCTGGTCACGATCACAGTACTGGCTGTGGCGGCAGTTGGGACCGACGCCGCGCGCGCGGCGCGGGTCAAGGACATCGCCACCATCGAGGGAATACGGGAAAACCAATTGATCGGCTACGGTCTGGTCGTCGGGCTTGACCGGACCGGCGACATGGTCATCGGCGGTCAGTTCACCGCGCAGGCCATGATGTCCATGCTGAATAAAATGGGCATCAACCTCATCCTCGACCCGATCCAGTTGCTGACGCGAAACATTGCCTCGGTCATGGCGACGGCCAAGCTGCCGCCGTTCTCCAGACCCGGGATGACCATCGACGTGGTGGTCTCCTCCATGGCCAATGCGAAAAGCATCCAGGGGGGGACGCTCCTGCTGACGCCGTTGAAAGCGCCGAATCAGCAGGTCTACGCCGTGGCTCAGGGGCCCATTTCGATCGGCGGGTTTATGGGCGGGGGTGGGGGGGGGCGGAGCGAAGAGCGGGAGCAGCACCGTGACCAAGAACCACCAGGCAGTCGGGATCGTTCCAGGCGGAGCCATCATTGAAAAGGACGTGCCGATGAACATCGAGGCCTGGGAGTCGGTCTCGATCAACCTGAGACAGGCCGACTTCACCACCGCCATCCGGCTGGCAGACGCGATCGATAGTGTCTTGGGGGCAGGCACGGCAGTGCCGATCAGTTCAGGGCAGGTGCGTACGAGCATTCCCGTGAGCTTTCAAGGTCGGGTGGTGCAATACATTGCGACCGTCGAGGGGCTGGATGTGATGGTGGATGTCCCGGCCAAAGTCGTGGTCAACGAACGGACCGGCACGGTGGTCTTGGGCGAGCACGTCCGGCTCTCCACTTGCGCGATTGCGCACGGCAACCTGACGATCTCGGTGAAGGACACGGTGTCCGTATCTCAGCCGACGGCCCCGTTTATGGGCTCCTCGAATGGCCAGACTGAAGTCATCAAGAATCAAGACACGGAAGTTCAGGAAGATCCGGCGCGGTTGCTCGTGGTGGATGAAACCGTCACGTTGGGAGAAGTTGTCCGGGCATTGAACGCGGTGGGGGTGACGCCACGCGATCTGGTTTCGATCCTGGCGGCCATGAAGTCGGCCGGCGCGCTTCAGGCTAGTCTTGAAATCATCTAAAAACGAATGAGTATCTTTAAATGACATCCTTAATCGATTGATAAAGAAGAGCTATGTTTATCGATAATACGTCATCTTATATCTCGAAAATGCCTGATCCATCCGGGCATGCAGGCGAAGGGGTTGCCCAAAAACTCTCTGCTCTGGCTGGGGCGAAGGGGAATGACAGGACAAGTCTTCAGCGGGCTGCGAGCGAGTTTGAAGGCTATTTTGTCGCCTACCTGATGAAAGTGATGAGGGAGACGGTCCCGACCGGTCTTCTTGAGAACAAACACGGACAACAGTTTTACTATTTTTATGACCAGGAGATCGGGCGGTTGGCGGCAGAACGGGGCGGTCTTGGGTTCGGGGCCCAGCTTCTTGAGCAATATGACCAGCAACATCAAGGCCTTGCAAAATCTGAAAAAAATCCTCTCAAGTTTTCAAGCGATCCTGCCGATAATGACTTCGAGCCGGTGAATAGTAAGGAAGCGCCGCAAGGACAACAGCGATCAGGGACGACTTCACCGGTGTTGAGAGGATAAGTGATGGAAATCTCAGGACACGGACGTGCGCAGGAACTGGCCGCTCTCTTGTTGGGAGTGCAGGAAACGACCGACCGGCCTATGGCGAAGCAGACGGCCGGTCGTGGTCCCCAGCAGGACCAAGTGGAAATCTCCCAACAGGCGAAGGAAATCCAGCGAATCAAGGAATTGGTCGCGGCGCCTGATGCAGCCAGAGCCGAGCATGTCGAACAACTCAGGCAGGCTGTCGATAACGGAACCTATGACGTAAACGGCCGGACCGTGGCTGATGCCCTGATCCGACACGTGTTGACCGACGCCGCCCTCTAGCCGGCAGACTGGATTTCCAGACTCCTTCTTCAGGGAGTTGCCGGCAGCGGGGGATGGCACAAGCCAACCCGGCTGTTTGATGGCGAGCCCTGAGGAAGGAGACCCATGACCGGGGACCACACAACAACTGCCGCCCTCTTTAAGGTCTTAGATCACGAACACCATAGTCTGGAGGCCCTGCTTGCCTTGCTGAACCAGGAGCAAGAGGCCATCAGGACCCTTTCCTTCGACGGCGTGACGGCGGTCACTCACGCCAAATTCAAACTCCTGGAAGAAATCCGTACGCTCGAGGATCACCGAGCCACCCTTGTCAAGCAGCTTGCCGCCGACTGGGCTGTAGAAGCCGGCGGCTTGACGCTTCGGGCGATTGCGGAGCGGCTCAACGCACAAGAGTCCGCTGAATTGCGGCGCCGGCAGGGCCAGCTTCAAGAAACGCTGCTGGCGGTGCGCCACGCCGGCACCTTTATCGGCTCGCTGCTGACGAATTCCCTGGCTTTGATGAACGAGTGCCTGTCGGCGTGGCGAAGGGTTCCCGCCGTCGTGCCGCTCTATTCTCCGTCAGGATCGTTGCAAGCTGTGACAGCGGGCGGATCATTGCTGGCAAGGAAAGGGTAGCCATGTCCGGAATCGACAATCTCTTTTCGATCAGCCGAACGGCGCTTCAGACTGCCCAGCGGGCCTTGGCCGTGGCGGGACAAAATGTGGCGAACGTGAATACCCCCGGCTATTCGAGGCAAGAAGCGGTCTTGTCCTCGGCGCAACCCCAGGATGGCGGAGCCAACCAATTCGGCACCGGCGTCAATCTCACGACGATCCGCCGCATCACCGATCAGTTCTTGGAAGGGCAGGTGAACACCTCGTTCCAAAAACTGGGCCAGTTCGACAGCTACCGGAGCGCCTTGTTTCGCCTACAGTCGTTGTTCGCCGATTCGGACAATCAAGGGATCGGAGCCGGCCTGAACGATTTTTTTCGCTCGCTTCAGGATGTGGCGACCAACCCGGCCGACAAGGCGGCGCGGAGCGTGCTGCTGTCGAAGGCCGGCGCGCTGGCAGTACGGCTCAGCCAGACAGCGACGAATCTGAATGACCACCGGAAGTCGTTGGATAGCCAGATCAGTCAGACGATCGGAGAGATCAACAGTCTGGCTACGCAGATCGGGGCGCTCAACGTCAAGATCGCCGAAGCCACGAACAGGGGGCAGAGCGCCAACGACTTGCGCGATCAGCGGGGAACGTTGCTCAACGACTTGGGGGAGCGGATCGGCATCTCGACCATCGAGGATGCTTCCGGCCAGGTCTCGGTCTTCGTGGGGCGTGGCCAGATTCTCGTGGAGAAACAAACGGGCTATTCGCTGTCCGGGGTGGCGCAGTCCGATAATAACGGGCTCCTGGATGTCAGTTATCCGGTGGGCGGAGGGACCGGGCAGAGTATTTCCTCGTTGATCACAACAGGCAAGCTGCGGGGACTGTTGGATGCGCGGGACACCGTCATCCCGGACCAATTGAAGGCGTTGGACAAACTGGCCGCAGCGTTGGTAACGGAGGTAAATCAACAACATCGTCAGGGGTATGGCTTGGACGGTTCGACCGGCCAGGATTTCTTCTCGTCCCTCACCGTCAGCACGACGATTCCGAGAACGAATGCCGGCACGACTTATGTCTCCGCCTCGGCCATCATAGCGCCGAGCCTCTTGACCATGCACGACTACGAAGTCAAATTTTCGGCTGGGTCCGCCTATACCCTGGTGGACGCAACGAGCGGAGTCAACGTCAAGGGCAATTATGTGGGGACGGCCATTACCGTTCCTTTGACCGTGGTCGCGGCCACTGCGGACAAACTCAAGGCGGTTGTGGACGGCACGACCACGGGCGACTTGACGCTGACCCCCGGCACGTATACCGGCGCCCAGCTTGCCACCGAGTTGCAGACGCGGATCAATGCGGATGCCACGCTGGTGGCGGCGGGGAAGACCGTGGCGGTCACCTTCGATCCGACCAACAGCAAATTGATCGTGACTTCCAACTCGACGGCGACGACCTCGGCCGTGACCTTTGCCGCGCCGGGCGCCGGCAGCGACGCGCGGGCCTCGCTGGGGCTTTCGGCAGGGACCGCCACGGCCACCAGCGGCACCTTCACCTCGCCGCAGACCTTCATCATGGACGGAGTCCAGGTCACGGTGACGGGCACGCCGACGGCCGGCGATAAGCTCAAGGTCAATGCCTACACCGACACGGCCAAGAACATGGCGGTGTCGGTGACCAATACGGACAAGGTCGCGGCCTCCGCCTCGCAGTCCGGCCTCCCCTTTGACAATACCAATATGTTGGCGTTGGTCGCCCTGCAAAACAAGTCCCTCGCAGGATTGGGGAACACCACCTTCACCGGCGCCTACCGCGCCGCGGCGACCTCTTTGGGGGTGTCGGCCGACGGAGCGGACAGGGACCTCAAAGCTCAGTCGGTCCTGCACGACCAGTTGCAAGTGTTTCGGGCGGAGGTGTCCGGCGTGTCGATGGATGAGGAATTGGTGAACCTGCTCAAGTATCAGCGAGCCTTTGAAGCAGCATCACGACTCGTCACGCTGACGGACGAGATGATGCAGACCTTCCTGGGCTTCAAGAAGTGAGGGGATGATGCGCGTCACGGAACGGCAAATCTTCGGTATCGTCTTGGGAAACTTGCAACGGCTGCGGGAGAGGTCGCTCGCGACGCAAGAGCAAATCTCGTCGCAAAAACGGGTCGTACGTCCCTCGGACGATCCGATCCCGTTCGGGCAGATTGTGGCGGACAAGGCCAGTCTGGCTGCAGCGGACCAGCGGCTACGCAACATCAATTTCGGCACCACGCGCCTGAACACGGCGGACCAGACGCTTGGCGGCGTCACGACGTCGTTGGGGCGGGCCAAGGAACTGGCCGTCCAAATGAGGAACGATGTCAACAGCCTGGTCCAACGGCAGGCCGGAGCCCTTGAGGTACGGCAGATATTCGCCCAGCTCAGGCAGATGGCCAATACGGAGGTCAATGGGCAAGCCCTGTTCAGCGGGACCAGTACGCGCGGAAGAGCCACCGGAGTGGCCATTACGCCTCCGACGACCATCACGGGCGGCTCCAACGACACGTTGATCGTCAACGTGGATGGGAGCACGTCCGGGACCATTACCCTCACGGCCGGCACCTACAGCACCGGTTCGGCCTTGGCCACGCAGGTGCAGACCAAGATCAATGCCGACGCGACCTTGACGGCGGCGGGCAAGAGCGTGACCGTGACCTACGATGCGGATCACTTGGTCATCACGTCCAAGGCCTCCGGCACGGCCTCGACGGTCGAGGTGACCGGCGGCACCAGCCTCAATGCGCTCGGCTTCAACGGCGGCAGCACGACGACCGGCGCAGCCCCCTTTGCCCTCCAAGCGACGACCAGTGCGGGTGCGAGGAACAGCGGGAGCGCTCTGATCACGCAAGGGACGGTGTACGACCCGAATGCCGTCACCCTGGACGACTACCTGGTCAAGTTCAGCGCGGCGGCGACCTTCGATGTGTATAACGTGTCCACGCCAGTCGCGGTCACGGCCAATGCCGCCAACACCGGCGGCGCGGTCAAGAGCGACGGCGGCGTGGTGGACCCAAGCAAGGTGACGCTGGACAATTACAACGTGAATTTCAAGAACGTCTACACCGTGACGGCCGGGACCAACGACGGGATTCGCTTCGATCCCGGCACCGGGGCGGCAACGGCCACACTGGCTGCCGGGGCCTATACCGGGTCTCAGTTGGCCGTCCAGATCAAGACGGCTCTGGAAGCGGCGAGCGGAGGCAAGACCTATACGGTCAGTTTCAACGACACCACAGGCAAGTTCAGTATCACAAACGATCTGGCCAACGGGACAAGCCTCAGCCTCCAGTACTCCAACGCGGCTTCGACGGCGAAGTCGCTCTTGGGTTCGAACGGGACCGATCAAAGCGGCGTGGCGGCCGGTAGTACGGCCACAAGCGATCTGGACACGACCGGCTTGGCCGGAGTGACCAAACAGCACAACGTCTACAATACGACCCTCTCGACGAACGTCTTCAATATCACGTCGTCAAACAACACCTTGATCGTCAACGATGACGGAGGCACGACGGATACGACGATCACCCTGGCGACCGGCAGCTATACCGGGGCACAGTTAGCAACCGAACTGGCGTCAAAATTGAACGCAAGCCGCAACGCCGGCAATACGGTAGCCTACACGGTGGCCTACGGGTCCGTCACGTCCCGCCGCTTCACGATCAACAACCCGGCGGCCAATACCAATTCCCTCATCTTAAAATTCGGCGACAGTCGGTCCACCGCCGCACAGATCCTGGGCTCGACGCCCGTCACCGTCACGGAAACCGTGGGGGCTTCCGCCACCACACTCAACAGCGATTCAGGCAACACAACCTATCTGTCCGGCGCGAACGTCGATTTCGAGGGGCTCAGGGTCGTCTTGCAAGACGGGGCGACGGGACCACGCAACGGAGATGTATTTGCCGTCGCCCAGACGCGGCAGGCTGTATTGTCGAACCAGGCCTATGTCTCCGGCAGCGTGCTGAATGTGAACGGGTTGCGGTTTGCGCTCCGAAACGGGACTGCGGCTCCGGCGAGCGGCGATCTCTTTCGGGTCCAAACGGGGGTGCAGTACCAGGGCAATTCGGGGTTGCAGGCAATCGAAGTCGGCGACGGCCAGACGGTGAAGACCAATATGCCGGGCGACCAAGTGTTCACCGGCGCCACGACCAATATCTTCACGTCGATCAAGAATCTGGTGGCGGCGCTGAACGGGAACTACGGCGGCGGGATCGAGCAAGGCAATAGCAGCATCGACAGCGCCAGCACGCAAGTGCTGAACGCCCAGGGGGAAATCGGCGCGCTCTCGAACCAGTTGGTGGCGACCAGCGCCAGCCTGGACCAATTCAAGGACCTGGTCACCAAGGCCTTGTCGGAGAACGAGGACACGGACCTCATCAAAGCCATTTCAGAGATGACCTTACAGCAACAGGCCATACAGGCCACCATGCAGACGGCGAATCAGATTTTCGACATGTCTCTTCTGAAGTTTCTCAAATAACGGGCAATAAGACTCAAGTTTGACGGCCGGGGGGACGATAGAGCGAGAGGCGGGAAGCCGGGGAGCCAGGGAGGGCGACCATGCTGGTACTGACGCGAAAGTTGGGGGAAGGCATCACGATCGACCGGTACATCCGGGTGGTCGTGTTGGATGTGAAGGGCGGGCAGGTGAGACTGGGGATCGATGCCCCTCATACCATCCAGATCCACCGCGACGAGATCTACGCCAAGATTTTGGAGGAGAACAAGAAGGCGGCCTCCACCGGGACGGTTCCGATCGAGGCGCTGGAGCAGATCGGATCGTTCTCACGTTAGAGGGAAGAGGGAAGGAAGATGAAAGTCACGACCAGCCGGTTCGGAGAGATTGAGTTCAGAGATGAAGCGATGCTGATCTTTACGTCGGGCATCATCGGGTTCCCGAGCGCAACCCGGTACGTGATTCTGGATCACGACCGCGAAGTGCCGTTCAAGTGGTTGCAGTCGGTCGATGACGGAAATCTGGCTTTTGTGATCATGGACCCCGCGCTCTTCAAGCCCGACTACAGCGTCGTGCTCGAACCGGACGAAAGGGCCGAACTGCGCATGGCGGAGGGCGACGACCTGACCGTGTGCGTGATCTTGACGGTCCCCTCTGCGGACCCCCGCAGCATCACGGCCAATCTCCAGGGGCCGGTCGTCGTGAACCGGCGCACCCGCCTCGCCAAGCAGATCATCCTTCGCGACATCCTGACGACGAAGTACCCGCTCTTCCCGGACGAACCGCCACAGATGTCATCCAACGAACCGCTCCCCCTTGAGGTGTGTCAGACCTAGCCACTCCCGTCTTCCTCTGCATCGTCCCTCGCCCTCATGCTTGAGCGCGGTCTGGATGGATGACTCAAGAAAGAGCCGGCTATGCCGATAAGAGGGAGGGGCGTTCGTCTAGTAGGTCATCTGCCGCATGGCGGATATCCGATAGGATTGCCCGGAGGCTGGCGCTGGCCGAGCGTACAGTCTGCACAATCATTCAACGACTGACCGCAAGCAGGCGATAGTCATGCGCAAGCGCATTCCGCTCAAAAACCTTACCGTCGGCATGTATCTCATAGGGTTGGATAAGTCCTGGTTGGAAACGCCGTTTTTACGGCATCGTATGTTGCTGACCAAGGATACTCAGATTGAGAAGCTCAAAACCTGCGGTGTCCAGTATGTCGAGATCGACACGGAGAAAGGGCTGGATGTGGGGCGGGCGGATGAGGGGACTCCATCGGCAGCACGGCCTGAGCCGAACGGCCAGGCCGATCGAAGGCCGCCGATAGAAGCACCCGCCGAGCCGCCGCCTCCTGCGAGGGTGCCGTTCGAGGAGGAATTGGAGGTCGCACGCAAGGTCTACTTCGACGCCAAAAACATCGTCGAGTCGGCCATGCACGAGGTGCGAATGGGGCGCGAGATCAACACGGAAGCGGCTGCCAGGGTCGTCGATGGAATGGTGGATAGCGTGTTGCGCAACGTGGATGCTCTGGCCAGCCTCTCTCGCCTGAAAAGTTTCGATGAGTATACCTTCTTTCACTCCGTCAATACGGCGGTCCTGGCGCTGGGCTTGGGACGGAATCTGGAGATGGACCGGAAGACCTTGCACTGTCTTGGCATGGGGGTTCTGCTGCACGACATCGGCAAGACGAAGATTCCGATTGACCTGTTGAACAAGCCGGCGCGGTACACGCCCGACGAGTTTGAAATGGTCAAGCAGCATGCCCTCCGGGGAGCGGAGATTTTGACGGCCACGGACGGTCTTCTGGAGGAGGCCGTCTGGCCTGCGCTGCAACACCACGAGCGAATGGACGGAACCGGCTACCCGTACGGGCGTAAGGAGAGTGAGCTGACTCTGTTCGGGCGGCTCAGCAGCGTGGTGGATATTTACGACGCGGTCACCAGCGACCGCGTGTATCACAAGGCGATGACGTCCCATGCGGCGCTTCAGATGCTCTACGACCTCGGTCAGAAGGGGCATTTGGACCCTCCATTGGTCGAACGATTCATCCACTGTATCGGCGTCTACCCCGTCGGGTCCTGCGTCCTGCTCGATACCGGAGAAACCGGCATCGTCTCGCAAATCTATCAGGAGCGTCCCTTGACTCCGAAGCTCCTCCTGATCCGTGATGCGAATGCCAAGCCGATCGCGCATCCGCTCCCCATAGATCTGCTGGACGGGGCCGAGGCGAAGAAACGGACGATTGCTCAGGTACTCGATCCAGCCGCGCTGGGCATCAAGACCGATGAGTATTTAGGGGCTGAGCTTAAGGTGGGATAGAGTTGTTGCGGGACCAGAGCCGCATCAGGAGGACGGTGAGGACGCTTCGAGAGAGCTGCCTGTACCCGCCATGGGCCGGTTCCCCCTCTGTTTTTCACTGCCCCCTCTCTGATTAATCTCAAGTTTCCAAACTTTTTCGACGATATCTTGAGTGGTCCTGTACACCGAGGTCGATTGGGCCGAGAGGGTTTGTGACGTCCTGCGACGTGAAGTCCGAAGCATCGACAGAAAGTCCGGTGCTACACTCAGAAGGTTGGTGTGTCATTACTGAGGGGAGATAGGAGTGCAGGTCGGGTGGTGTCTCATCTGTGGTTCGGGCACGCGACTGGAACTTGCCAGAAAGGCACAGGACCAGGCAATGGCCTACGTGACCGGGCAGGCCGAGGCCGCGGTCCGGTTCGTCGTGTGTTTGCAATGCGGCCATGCCTATCAAGACCCCATGCCGGATGCCGAGGACCTGCATCGACTCAGGGCCGAGGCAGGCCAAGGCGGATCGCTGTGGAGGCCGATCCCCGACGACGAATACGCGAGGAACCCGGCGGGCTCCCCTTGGTGTGATCGGGACTTAGGTCGGTGGCTGCTTGAAACTGTCGAGTCAACTCTGTGCCGACGGACCCTGCTGGCCATAGGCCGGGGCTTGGCCGACTGCCTGCATCCTTTCAAAGAGGGGGGGTGGGAGGTGACGGAAGGCATCTCCTTGTCCGCCTGGTCCGGATTGTCGGGTCCGATGCCGGATCGACGATTTTCGTTGATCGTCTTGCTCCACACGATCGAGCATCTTCCGGACCCGATCCCGATGCTCCAGGCCCTGCGGGATCGCCTGGAAGACGACGGGGTCTTGTTCGTGGCGACCCCCAATCTGTTCAGCCCTCCTCCGGTGCGTCGATGTTTCGATGACTTCCTGTCCGGCGCCCAGGTCCGCTTGTATAGTCCCGGCACGTTGCAGACGGCGCTGGCACGGGCCGGGTTTCAAACCGATGCGGTCCGGGTCGTCGCGGGGGATTGCCGGATGGGCCTGATCGCACGGTCGTCCGATTCCGTGCCAGACCAGCCCGGCGATGATCCGCTGGCGATCCAGCGACTCTATCGGGTGCTGCAATGGCCAGGCTCGGCGGACGTGCTCGGATTGAACTTGGCCGCGTTGTCGGAGACCCAACCCTGGGTCATTCCGCCGCTCTGCCGACAAGCGTTTCCTGATGAGATGGGGACTCGGCGCTACAGGGTCCGCAGGAGCAACGGTTGTCTGGTTGCCTTGGGCCTGCATCATGCCGACGGGCATGATGTTCCGATCATTCGTTGGGGCGAGCGGGATGGCCATCGCGCCATCCTCTCGGACCCGTTTCACCGGGAACAGGCCGAGAGCCATGCCACCATCGTCCAGTTGGGATTGGGGTCCGGTGAGCTTGCGACGGCTCTTGCCGAGCGGCTGCGCGCGTCGCAGCATCTTATCATCTGGGAAGCGGACCCGGCCCTGGCCAAGGCGATCTTGGAAGTCGTCGACCTGAGTTCCTTGTGGCTATCGACTCAAGTGAGCCTGCTGTTCGGTTCACATCCCTACTTGTCGCAGGATCAACAGCAACGGTTGAAGCAGCCGAGCCTGCTCTATATCACCAGTTCGGCCCGGTGCTGGAATATCTGGACCTATCGGCATATGATCGGGACCTTGACCCCGTCCGGTCTGACCGCCGATGGGCCGCAGTTCGGGCGTCCGGTTCAGGCCGAAGTCGGTGAGGGGGCGTTCCTGTGACGACGCCGTCACATCCGGGCGGCCGACGAGGCCGCGTGCCCCTGCCGATTGTCGGGCTATCATGGAAGGCTGCCCATGGCCCCTCTTGACGCCCCTCACATATTGGTTGCGAGCGCCCAGGCCCAGGAAGTGAAACTCATCACGATGAGCCTGCGGGCGTTCTATGCCGACTGTCGAGTGGAAGCCGTGTATTCGGCGGAGGAGTTGCAACAGTGGGTCTCGCAGCAGGCATGGGACATCATTTTGCTGGATGCCCAACTTCTCGGCGCGAGCGGGCTCGATCTGCTCCAAACACTCAGGAGGCAAACGCCCCGGTCGGCCATTGTGGTCGTGGCCGGACGCCACGATTCCTCCGAAAGGACGGAGGCGCTTCAGTTGGGCGCGGACTATTATCTGTCCAAACAGGCCCCCGCATTTCAGACGGAATTGCCGATCGTCGTACAGCAAGTGCTGGAGACACGTGAACTGCGCCAACGGATGGACTCGGCCGAACGGTACCTGCATTTGATCGAGACCATGGCGGAGGTGCTCTATGAATTGGACAGTGAGGGGCGGTTCCAGCGCGTCAACCAGGCCGTGGGCACCCTTCTTGGGTATGACCCGCAAGAGTTGGTCGGGCAGCACTACGCGACACTGTTGCGTCCGGAGGACCGGGAGCAGGCCAGGTACCGCTTCAATGAACGACGTATCGGCGCCAGGGCGACCAGGCGTTTCGGTCTCCAGCTTGTGCCCAAGTCCGATCCGGCTGCCCCGCGTAGGGAGGCGGATGTCGAACTCAGCGCGATGGGGCTGTACGACCAGGCGAGACGGTTTCTGGGCACGATCGGGACCGTGCGGAACCTCAATGGGCACAAGCAGGAACAGGAACGACTGAGGCAGCTTGAAGCACTGAACACGACGCTGACCTCTGTCTTGAGCGAGGCCGAGCGTTGCTTGAAGCAAGGCCGTGATCTCCTGCAGGAGTATGCACGGCAGGACCAGGCACAGCCGGTTGCGGAAACACCGCCGGCTGTCGAGGCCAGGGCCCCGGCTCTGAAGACCACCGGGGCATCCATTCAGGACTGTCTGTCGAAGCAACTTGATGCCCAGGCCTTGGAGATGCGGGGGATGGCGGGGATCCTCTGCGAAACCTCTTTGAACTCCGCCAAAGGTTCCTCGCTCTGGAATGTTGCGTTGCAGATTCTGGGGATCGAGGCGCGCTACCACCTGTTCGATGTGGAGCCGGAGAAGCTGGAGACCTTTCTCGACGCTGCTCGCCGGGATGACCGCCTCAAGGGGTTTACCGTGGGGGTCCCGTATAAGAAGCGTGTGGTCGCATTGCTGGATGAACTGGGTCCCTCGGCCCGTCGCATCGGTTCCGTGAATACGGTGGTCCGCACGAGAGAGGGTCGGCTGATCGGGTCGAACACGGAGGGATCCGGGGCCCTGGCCGGTCTGACCACCGGATTTCCGGACGAAGAGGGGCCGTTTCTCGATCAATTGAACGGGCTAGATGTGTTGCTGATCGGGGCCGGTTGTGCCGGTCACGCGTTGGCCTGGTCCCTCTCCGAAGCGATCGGGCGAGGCCGGCTCTATCTGGCCAATCGTTCGCGAAATCCTGTCGAGCGGCTCTGTCGGGACCTAAACGCCGTCTATCCGTCGGTCGCCTGGATCGATGAAGCGGCCATCGAGACGGTGGCGCCCAGGGTCCATCTGATCGTCAACGCCACGCCCAAGGGACAGGCAGGATTTTTCACGCAGGCCGACGGGTCGCGTGTGTCCCTGGAACCCTACTCGTCGCTGGCCACGGCGAACCCGGTCGGACTCCCTGCCGACATCGTCAACGGCATCATGCCCTACTATGAGCAATGGTACCGGGCCTCGCTGTCCGATATTCTGGCGAACATTGAGCGCTCATTGCGCATCCTGACCGCGGTCCCTTCCTCCGTCCGGATCGTGGACAGCATCTCTTCCCCTTCCGAGTCCGTCCTGCTCAGGCAGGCGCGACTTTCGGGCCATCGCGCGGTCAATGGAAAGGGCCTGGCGATCTGCCAAGCCGCAGATGCCTTCTTTCACCATATCTTCCGTGACGACCTCGAACAGGCCGGACGACTGACCTCTGAGACCTACCGCACGATCATCGCCTCGATGAGGGCTGCCTGGTGACCGCTGTCCCGATCCACAGCATTCTCGCAGCGGCCTAATTCCACCTCGAAACTCCTTCTCATAACGGGCTATTGAATGGCTCGGCCTGTTGCCGGACTCGCCGGGTAAGAGCTGTGTGCCGCCGGGAAAATATTGCCCAGTGGCCCGTCCTTCGCATCTTTGTCTCCCGTGACCATGACCAGTTTCCCCAAGCCCAGCCAGCGTCGCGTCGCTGAATCCGATCATGGCATCGGATTTGTATGATGTGTGGCTTCGGCGCGACATCCCGCGCTCAAGTTTCCGGCCGATCGTGACGATAGAGTGTCTAG
>JACQCB010000047.1 GCA_016201805.1 Nitrospirota bacterium
ATCACCCTGTACACGGGTCTCATCATACATCCGGAGCGCAGCCTACGCTAGAAAATCCGGTACTGGTAAAGTTTGAATCTCTCGGCTAGTGACAGCGACCTACGGCTATGGCATGATGGGGCATGCCGAAGAAATTGAGTAAGACTAAGAAGAACCCTACCGATCCGCTCTTGCTCGCCCGTGCAGTCATCGAAGCTGCCATAGGGGAACCCCTCATACCCAAGAAGCCACGCAAGAAGGCTACCAGTTCTAAACGTCGCCCATAAACGGCAATTGCAGAGTATCGCCACGTTTCGGGAATGCCCGATTTAGCATGACATAAAAGTCATCCCACGTCGTATTCACCCGCATTAGAGCAATTACCGCATGTAGGTGCTGGGCCAATGCAGGATGCCCAACATCTTCCGTAAGCCACTGATGGTGCCGGTTTTTTCGATAGCCCTTCTCGTCAACAGGATTGCGCCCCTCAAGTTCTTTCACGATCCCAGGAGCAAGGCGCGCATATACAATGCTCTTTGTCAGTTTTCCTACATGTCTAGGCCGCTTAGTCGTAATACTCTTCCACTCCCACCCCTTGAGCCGAAAGAGTTCTTGATAAAACTCATCGGGAAATCGTTTGGCCCACGCAGCCAGTTCCTTTTCCAGGAAGGCGTCTAAAATCGCTTGTAGAGCTAGCCGGTCACGGACTTCCTGGTAGCGCGTCGCCTCGTCCACAAGCGCCACAATGCCGACATGGGCAAGGCCACGAATAAGAAGATGTGCCCGCTCGGCGATATGTTTTTGTGTGGAAGTGAGCATCCCAGCTTTCTCCGCGTCGAGAAAGACGTCACATACTTTCGGAAGTAATTCGGCGGGATAACCGAAAGCTCGATGCCCGCGCAGCGGCTTAAACTCGATCTGACTTGACGTCACCTCTAAGTCTTTAGAAATAAACGGCTTTAGATTTTGCGCCGTTAAGAAGGCTGGGAGGTTGACGTCACCATCATAATACTCACGCCCTTTTGCTTGCCGTGCCCGACCCAGGGCACGCATAAAGCCACTTTGGGTAAGCACCCGCTGGCCATTTTCGAGCACGGCGGCTGGAATCTCCATTTTTCCTATTCGCAGGATGCCCTCATGAGTCGCCCGCAGGGGCGGCACCTTCCCTTCTGCAGCCCATCTTGCTTCAGCGGCTCGGCTGGCAATGTCGCTGCGCTGTTCGGGCGTAAGCTTTTTGGCACGAGCCTCTCCGCCTTTCGACGCGCCAAGCTCGGCCATTGCCTGAGCCGCCTCCGTCACCTGATCCTTAGCATCTTCCATAGAGCACCTCTTGGTTATCAGACAGGCACGATGCTTGCCTGAGCATGCATCGCATTTTATCATTGACTTCTTGCCCGTGCAAGCATAAAATTTAGCCATGCAATTTGAGGTGACGTCATGAATAAATTGAGCGGGCAGAAGCGGGCACAGATAGTCGCGGCTCTCGTTGAGGGCAGCAGTATCAATAGCGTGGTCCGCATGACTGGCGTATCGAAACCCACCATCCTGAAACTTCTGGCCGATCTCGGAACGGCATGCGCCCAATATCAGGATGAGAAGTTGCGCAACCTACCGTGCAAGCGCGTTCAGGCTGACGAAATCTGGTCGTTCTGCTTTGCCAAGGACAAGAACCTGCCCGAAGAATTGAAAGGTAAGTTTGGCTTCGGTAGCGTCTGGACCTGGACCGCGATCTGCGCGGATACCAAACTGATGATCTCCTGGCTCGTCGGAGAGCGGAGCGTACCGTGGGCTGTGAAGTTTATTGACGATCTGGCCTCCCGTTTGGCCCATCGGGTGCAACTCACCACGGATGGACACAAGGCCTATCTGCGAGCGGTTGAAGGAGCCTTTGGTGCGGAAGTGGATTATGCCATGCTCGAAAAGCTGTACGCTGTGCCTCCACAAGAAGGCGTGACGACACGCTATAGCCCCGCGCAATGCTGTGGCACCCGTACCCATAAGGTGACAGGCAACCCCGATAGCGAACACATTTCGACGAGCTATGCAGAGAGGATGAATCTACAGATCAGGATGAACATGCGGCGGTTTACGAGACTGACGAACGCGCACTCAAAGAAGATCGAGAATCACCGGCATGCCCTGGCTCTTTATTTCATGTACTACAACTTCGCCAGGATTCATCAAACGCTGAGAGTCACGCCAGCGATGCAGGCGGGGGTTGCAGATCATGTCTGGACGCTGAATGAGATCGTGGGCCTATTGCATTGAAACTTTACCAGTACCGAAAATCCGCGCGGCTTGCAAATAGGACACCGGGTGCTTACTATGACCGACCATGGCTTCAACGACGCTCGGCGCGACCAACACAAGAGGGGCTACGATCCGATGATTCCCTTTATGATTCCCTATCCGAACATTGATCCGGCTTTTCTCCGCCTCGGCCCTCTCCAGCTACGGTGGTACGGCCTCATGTACCTGCTCGGCCTGACCGCAGCCTACTTCGTGATCAAGCGCCGCACCCTGGCCCAGCAGATCGCCTTCTCGACCGAACAGATCTACGACATGATCGTCTATGCGGCCGTGGGGGTCTTTGTGGGAGGCCGGCTGGGGTACACCCTCTTCTACAACTTGCCCTACTACCTCGAACACCCGGCCAAGATTATCGCGGTCTGGGAAGGAGGCATGTCGTTTCACGGGGGCCTGCTGGGCGTGATCGTCGCGCTCACGATCTTTAGCCGACGCCGGGGAGTCCCGGCCTACACGGTGGCCGATCTGGCTGCCGCCGCCACGCCGATCGGATTGGGGCTGGGGCGCGTCGGGAACTTCATCAACGGGGAGCTCTATGGCCGTCCCACCGACGTGGACTGGTGCATGGTGTTTCCCGGCGCCGGTCCGGAATGCCGCCACCCGTCGCAGTTGTATGAAGCAGGGCTCGAAGGCGGACTGCTGTTTCTCGCTCTCTGGCTCATCGGCCGCCGGCCGACGCCTCCCGGCACGATTTTTTGGAGCTTCATCACCGGCTACGGCCTCTGCCGAATGGTGGTGGAATTCTTCCGCGAGCCGGACTTCCACTTGGGGTTCATCCTGGGCTCCTTTTCCATGGGGCAAGTGCTCAGCGCCCCGATGGTCCTCCTCGGCGCCTGCATGCTCGCCTGGGGCTACCAGAAGTCCGCGCAAAATGCGCGCGGCCAGTTCTGAGTTGTGAGTTTTGAGTTCTCAGTTATCCGAGAAACCACCTGATCACTCAAAACTAAGAACTCATCACTGCTTTAATGGGGCATTTCGTCGTCATCCAGCCCGAAGTGATGGCCGATCTCGTGAACGACGGTATCCTGCACCTCCCGAATGACTTCTTCCGGTGTCCGGCAGAGCCGCAGAATCGGCCCCCGGTAGATCGAAATGCGAGCCGGTAGTTGCCCGCCTGGGTTGAAGAAGGACTCCTCATCCATCGCGTGGCCTGAGTAAAGGCCGAGCAGATCATCCTGCGATCCCAGCTCCAGCTCATCCAGCACCTCTCGCGAAGGCTCCGCTTCCACGACTACGGAAACGTTGTCCAGCAACTTCCTGTACTGATCCGGCAACCCCCCGACAGCCTCTCGCACCAATCGCTCGAAGGCTTCGGGTGTGAGGGGAACTGTGCGGGGACGATTTTGGCGAGGCATTGTGCCCTCAGCGCGGTTTCGGGGTCAGAAAATTATCGTCCAGTTTCGGGTCGATCAAAATCTTCCCGTGCTTGCGAAGCGGGGGAGAATTCCAGATCACCGCATGTCCCGGCGCCAAATCTGCGGCTTCGATGTAATGGCGTTTCGCCGCGGTGCGGTCGCCGAGTTCATCCAACGCGAGCGCCAGGTTGTAATGGGCTTCGGCCAGGGACGGTTGCGCCTTGATGGCCACTTCGTACTGGGCTTTGGCCGGCTCCCACTGGCGCAGGGCAAACAACCGGTTGCCCTCCTCCATGGCCGCCGCGGCGGCGGGGGGCGTTCCGGCTGGTGATCGAAGCGTCCGCACCAGGTCCGGTTTCGAAGTGGGCTGTGCCGCGCAGCCGATCAAGACAACTCCTATCAAGAGCACGAATACAGTCTGCTTCATCCGCTCCTCCTCCCGGTTCTACGCTTGCACGGCTCTCCCGTTTCGCAAAAAGAGAAACTGCACGCCGACCGACTCGGCGCCCACACTACGGGCCACCGCCTCGCGATAGATCTGCGCCTGAACCCGATACCCGGCCGCCCGCGCCTCCAGTTCCTCGTCCGCGACCCGGTCGGTCTTATAGTCGGCGATCCAGACCCGTCCGTCAAGACGGTACACCAGATCGATCACCCCTTCCATGATACAAGGCTGGGAACGACGCGCTTCGTGCCGGCCCTTATCGCCCTCCCACGGCATGGCGAAGGGCACCTCGCGTCCGAGAATCGTCGTGCGTCGAAGCTCGGCATAGGACGAAGAGGCGGCGAAGGTCTCGAAGAGGCCGCGCAACTCTGCCTCGATCTGCTCCACATCCACCGCGACATGCGACTCCAGCGACATCCCCTTCCGACACAGCTCCGCCACACGTACGTACAGCTTCTCCAGGTCGTCGGTAAATTCCCACCCCTCCAGCACACGGTGCGCCAGGATGCCGACCAGCCGGGATGTCTCAGCATCCGCTGTCGCGCGAGCGGAGCCCGATGGAGACGCCCTCCCCTGGCTCTTCGTCGTCGCCTCTTCCAATGCGGTCGGGCTCATGAAGAGTCGGGTTTGTTTGGCCGCCTGCCACCGCTCGACCCGCTCGCTCCAGCGAGGCAGGCATGCGCCCAGATCGCCCTCGGCTTCTCGCCACCGTGGCTCCGTCGCGCCCGTACGCGGCGCGACATCGCGCCCCGGAACAACCTGGATCGGGACCTCGGCCTCCCCCAGCCGGATCGTGGAGGTTTCGATTGCGGCCAGGTCGAAGTCCATCGCCTCGGCGACGCGCGACAGAAAACTTTCACCACCCCGGCTCTTTGCCGGCAGACCGGCCGACAGGACCAATCGTCGTTTGGCCCGCGTCATCGCCACGTAGAGCACCCGCGCCTGCTCGGCCCGCTGGCGTTGCGCCAGCTTATGGCCGACGTAGACTCCGCCGGCCGTCTGCAACTCCCCGACCCGCATCCCCACGACCCCCGTGGACCAATCATGTTGCACCAAGATGCGCGACTCTCTTCGGTCGGTCCCCCGGTGTATCCCGGCAAGGATCACCATCGGGAACTCCAACCCCTTGGCTTTGTGGATGCTGAGCAGCCGCACCGCCCCCTGCTGTTCGCGATCCTCCAACCCATCCTCAGCCAGCGGACTTTCCGTTTCGTCCGGCGGCTCCAACGCGCGGCTCGTCAACTCGGCGATCAAGCCCGGGAGCGTCAGGTCCGGACGCGATGCACACTGGGCCACGATATCGCGCAGCTTCAGGAGATTGGCCACCGCCTGCTCGTGGTCCATCGAGGCCGCCGCCAGTTCCAAGAGCGGAGCCTTGCTCAACACCACATCCATCACATCGGGAAGCGGGACGATGGGAAGCTCCCGGTGCAATTCCGCAATGAGGACATAGAGCGGCGCCACCGAGACCGCGTGCCCGGCCTCCGCACTGACGATCCGGCGGTAATCCAGCAAGCCCTCGCGAGCGAGCGCCTCGATGGCACTATCGGAAAGCCCTCCCAACGACGAGCGGAGCACCCCGACCAAAGCCAGGGCATCGTGGGGATTGACTGCGGCACGCAGAAGATTGACGGCATCGATAATCTCCTGCCGCTCGTAAAAATGCTTCTCGCCCTCCGTAAGGCAGGGGATGTCATAGCGCCGGAGCGCCTCCAAATAATCCCTGGCCTTGGTGAGAGTCCGCAACAAGATTGCCACGTGTCGGGGTTTGATCTTGGTCGGAACGTCGCGTTCCCTGATTTCCTCTCGATCAAGCACCTCTTCGCGCAGCCACCGCGCCAATTCCTCCGCTTCGGCCCGGCCGGCGGCATCCGCATCCGCGTCCGGCTCCTGCGGCCGGACCAGCCGTAGTTCGAGCCGTTCGACCGACAGCGGCGGCGCATCGGCGTGGACGGCCAAGAGCGGATCGTTCTTCGGCTGCAGGCCTTTGATCGGTGCCTCTGGAAAGACCCGCGCGAACACCGCGTTGATCGGCGACAGGAGGGCCGAGTGGCTGCGAAAGTTGCTGTGCAAGACATGCCGCTCTCCAGGCGGGTCTTGCGCCAACACGTAATCCTCCACCACGGCGTCATAGGCATCCATGTCGGCGCGCCGGAAGGCATAAATGGATTGCTTGGGGTCTCCCACAATGAACAGCTTGCCCGGCTCAAGCCGGACCCGTCGCCATTCCCGTTCCTCCCGCCCTGCGGCCTCGGCCAAGTAGAGAATCATTTCGTACTGAACCGGGTCGGTGTCCTGAAATTCGTCCACGAGAATGGATTTGAATTGCTTCTTGAGTTCCCGGCGAATCATGGGATGGTCCCGCAAGAGATCGCGCGCCCGTGCAAGGAGCCCATCGAAGGAAACGTAGCCGCTCTGCACAAACCGGCGACGACAACCCTTGGCAAAGGGGATCAGCAAGCGAAGCAACGGAATGAGCGGGCCGGCCTCAACGTTGAGCAAGGCCTGAGCAACCCGGATGATCCCCTTGGCCTCTTCGTATTCTTCCTTGGACCAGGTCGTCGTGATGGGCGGCACAGACCGATCCAACCCATCTCCCCCTTCTTTTCCTTCCTCTCCGCCGGCCTCTTCGCCGGAAGAAAAACCGGGCGTGAGAGGAAGTCCCTCTTGCGCCGCTCCTTGCAGGAACGAAACGGCCTCATCCAACATACGTTCGAGCGTATTGGTCTTGGCATGCGCCCCTCGCAGAACCGTGGCCCGTTCAGCCAGCCCGGTCATCCAGGCACGGATCGGAGGCGGAAGACTTCCGCTCTCCCCCTGAGCCACCCCCCGCAGAATGCCCTCATCGAGCGGGACCAGTTCGCCAGCCAAACCAGCGGCAAGCTCCTTCACATCCCCCAGCGACAGACTCTGCAAGGCCGCCTTCCAGACGTCGTGATGCATCCCTGCATGCCCCAGCTCTTCATCCAGCCAGAGCGCCCATTCTTGATTAAAGTGATGCTTGAACTGATCTCCTTCATCTTCATGAAATACTGGGTCTACAAAACTCTCAATAGGATAGAGCCTGAGCAGGTGTGCGGCAAAACTGTGGATGGTCCCGATCTGGCTTTTCTCCAGTTCCTGAAGAGCCGTTGTCGCCAGTTCGTCCAGACGGGCCTTGCTGAGCGAGTAGCGAGCCAGGATCTCAACCATCTGGTCCCAGTCTCGTCGTCGCGCCGCCGCCGGAGGCGTCCCGGCGTCCAATTCCAGCAAGACGGCAAGGCGGTCGCGGAGGCGAAGCTTCATCTCGCTGGCCGCCTTGTTCGTAAACGTCAGGGCGACGATCTCGCCGACCGCCAACGGGTCCGGTTGGCGCAGAAGCAGGTGCAGCAGCCGATCCACCAACAAGGTCGTCTTCCCGGTCCCAGCCCCGGCGGTAACGACCAGATTGCAATCGGTCGCGGTTGCGGCTCGTTCACGTGCGGCCCTGTCCGGTAAAAAAGTCATCGGCTTCCCTCCCCTGCCGGGCCGGACGGCTTGCGGGGACGACGCGTTCGCGGGCTCGAAGGCACGTTGCGGTCGGCAGGCGAATCAGCCAGCTTGGCCCGCCTGATGTCCCGATAGGGCCTTACCATCGCATGATCGCTTCGCGCTCGCCAGGACGTCGGCTGGTGGGTGGCCCGGCAGATGAGCCGATAGTCGCAGTGCTCGCAATACCCATCCGGGTAAATAAAGAACCGTCCAGCCTTGATGCCTCCGAGGACGTGGCGGAGCACTCGCTCCAGCGGCTCGCGCAACCCCGCAGTCCAGGCGTTGCCGGGAAATTCCGCGCGCGTCAGGGCCTGGCCGTGCCGTGCCTCCCACCTCTGGGCCAAATAGTAGAACCAGACCCCTTCGGCGCTCGGCGTCATTCCCTCGCCGATCAGCGCCCCGGCTTGCGTCAAACGTCCCGACAGCCCCGATCCGGCCATCGCCAGATACAGCGGCGGCTGCAAGCGCAAGCCGCGCACCGCGCCCAGCGGAAGATTCTTATCCAGGGGAACCGGCTCGCGGCTCGCCTTAAACTTGTAGTCAATGATGCGATAGGCATTGCGGGCCGCCGACCAATCCACTCGATCCAGACGACCGGCAATCGAAACGGTTTCCGGATCGCCCGTCTCGGCGGCTCCGACCGCCTCCAGCGCGCCGGTCAGCGGCTCCTCGAACAGAACCGGTTCCCATCCTTCCGCGGACAGCTCCGCCAGGTCTTCTCGCAACACGTCGCGCAGGAATCCGAGCAAACGTTCCTGATGAAGTTCCCAGACGACAGGGAACCCCACCGGATGCGTGAGCGCGAACTGGCCAAAGACTCGATGCGCCGCTTCCTGCAGAACCGTAAAAGGATCCACGGAAGACCGTGACGGCAGGACAAAATACCCCTCCTGATGGAGCCTTTCGTGACAGGCGCGAAGAATACCGTGGGCCAGGACTCCCTGTTCGATCGGCCCGATCTGATCCTCCACCTCCGGCACCACCAGGGAATCCAGCCGCAAGACCTGTCCGGCGAAATAGCGAAAGGGGCAGGTGGCGTATTCCTGCAAAGAGGTCGGAGAGAGACCGCGTCGCTTGAGCCCAAGCCAGAAAGAGGCTAACGGACCGGTGAGCCCGTCATAGGCGCCGAGCGTGGAGGCCACAGCCTCCTGTTCGCGGAGTGCGTGGAGCCCGCGCGTCACCAGACGCCCGGCCGGATGCACGACCTCCAACAGTTGACGCGGAACGATGCGATCCAGGAGAAATTTGATTCCCGTTTCAACCGGCGTCAGCCGCTCGACCCGATGCGAAAGCCCCTCCTCGAATTTTCTCGTCAGCCGCCGCGGCACCACGACCTCCGCGCCGCCGGCCTGCGATCGGATGTCCGCCAGGTAGCTGGACGGAACCAGCATGCGGCCCGCGCCATCGGTACGCTGATAGAGCAGCATCAGTTGGTCCCGGGCCGCATCGCACAACAGCCGGAACAACAACTTCTCTTCGTCAAACCCGGCCAACTTTTCCTGGATCTTGAACCCCAAGTCCGCCTCAAGGAACCGGCGCGGCGCATCCCGCAGAAAGGCGTCCTCCTGAATATGTCGCGGGAAGACCTTTTCGTTGAGTCCCAGGACATAGAGCGCACGAAACGGGACGCCTCGAGCCGCCATGGCGTCCAACACCTGCACGCCCATTCCACGCGAGGACTCGGTCGCTCCCACGGGGACGGTGGTCTCATCCATCAGCCGGCGAAAGGCCGCGACAAAATCCACCAGCGAAACCTCCGTCCCGAAGCGGGCCAGCTCACGCAACTCCCCCAAACTCTCGCGGAACGTCTGGCACAGCTGGTCCGGCTGCTCTGAGGCGCTCGAAGCCGCTTTGCCTGCGAGCGGGTCCAGGAACCGATCAACGAGTGCCTGCACGTGTCTGACATACTCGGCCCAAGAAGCCGTCTCAGGCACCGCGCCGATCGCCTCGGTCAGAGCCGTCACGACAGACCAGGCCGCCAGGATTTGCTCGGCCGAAATTCGAGGACCGGCGCCCTCCCCTTCCTCGTCATCACGCAGCGACAACCCTGCGTCCTGAAATCCCCTCAATCGCCCCCACTCGTCGAGCCCCTTGGTGATCCCCAGACGCCGGCTGGCAAGGTCCCAGAGGTCCGGGCGCGGGAGCAGTCCCTGAGGCAGAAGGCATGAAAGGCGGAGAAACGGCGAGGCGAGGAGGTCCATCATGTGGTCCCGGCGATAGCCGGCAACCCGAAGCTGAAGAAGTTGCATGACCGTCTTGATGAATGGGAACTCCGCCAGGGCCCGTCCCAACGTCGAGACAAAGGGGATGCCGTGCTGCACAAACACCCGGGGCAGGACCGTCTCATAGCCGGAGAACGTCCTGGCCACCACACCGATGTCCTGAAAAACATAGCCCCGCTCTTCCACCAGTCCGAGAATATCCTTGGCCACTACCGTGACTTCGTCCTCCCGTCCCGACACATTGACTAGCTGGCAGAACGGATGCGGCTCGGCACGATCGGGTTGGTGTCGGTCCGCAGACGTCTCCTTCCAATCCTCCCGCCGAGCAATCAACCCGTGGAGGTACCGTTCGAAGAAGCGTTGGGCGAACAAGAAGGAGGGATCGTCCTTGACCAGCGGAAAAAACAGCGTCGCCGGATAGGCCCGCGAGACGGTCTGAAAGAGATCAAGCTGAATCTGCGTCAGATCGTAGAACCCGTAATAGAAAAGCCTCCGCTGGCGATGCAGAAAGACTGACGTCGGGACACAAGATTCCGCCAAGGCGGCCAGATCGTCCTGATCGAAAGCCTGCATCCTCCCCTTCTGCGTCAGGAACGCGTCGTAGAGCGTGAGGAGGGAACGCAGCGCGGCATCGGAGACGGGGCCGGTCCGGCTCAAGGCATCGGCAAGCTCGCGCTGGGACAAGGCCTCGAAGACGCGTTCGGTTTCAACTTTTGCATCCTTGATGTCCCTCACGGTTGCCCAGAGCGCCGCCCAAGCACCGGGCATCTCGACAAGGTTGGCCCAGGCGGGCGAGGCAGCCGCCGACAGGCGCAGAAGGTGATGAATCAGCTCTTTAAAGAAAAACTCCGGACGGACTTGCGAGGGAGCGTCCGCCCCGGCTTCGTTCAGCAGCCGTACGGCGAACTGATGAAAGGTGAGGAAATGGACATCGAGCAGGGCGCAGCCTTCTTCGATGCAGAGGCGCCACTTGAGGCGGCGACGCAACGGATCGGACGGGACGATGATGGTGAGGGAAGCAAGGGGATCGTCCGCCTTGAGCCGCCGGATCTCATCGACCAGCGCGCCTTCAAGGTCGGGATAAAAGGGACCGGTGACGATCCTGAGCATGACTTACGCGAGACGCGAGGCGATGGGCAATAGGCCATAGGCTCTGAAGTCCATCTATTGCCTATTGCCCATCGCCAATCTTTAGCTAGCCGGTTTCAGGCCCCATCGCCTCCCCATTGCAGTCTTGGCAAGCCCAATCTCCATCCACAAAAGACATGGGCTCGCCGCACTGGGGACAATCCGGCCGAGGCCCCTTGTCGAGAATGGGCAAAGGAGGCAACTCGATATCGAGCTCGTTGTCCTCAGCATCCATCATGAATTCTTTCCCCGTCCTGCCGACAGCGATCAGCCATGAACCCCTGTCTGACCATCTAGACCGGTTTGGGTGCGAGGGCCTTCTCGACACTCTGGCGGCTGGGCACGCCGATGAAGGTGAGCCGCCCGTTGATGATCGTCGCCGGCACCGCGCGGATGGAATGCCGCTCAGCCAATTCCTGCCCATCCGGCGAATTGATGTCCACTTCGCGGTAACTGAAGCTGTGCTTCGCCCGCAACGACTTGAACAAATTCTTGGCTGACGGACAAGCCCCGCACGTGGGCGAGTAGAGTAACGTCACATTTGCCATAGATGCACTCCTTCACAACCACAACCGCTGGGGCATCTTAACACCGCGACGAAAGACCCCGCAAGGTCGAGGGGAAGAACGCGTGAGGGGTGAGGTGTAAGGAGTAAGGCGAAAAGGCCTGACCGGCTCAAATTTCTCCGTCGCCTCACGCCTCACGCCTCACGATTCACGCTTCCCGCCTCACGGCACGGCGTCCGGCTCTTGAAAATCCTCAGCCAGTCCCGCATAGTGCCCTTGCCCTTTGACAAGGAAGGCCGCATGACTCGCTACGCAATGCTGACCGCCTTTGGACAGGACCGGCCTGGAATCGTGGCGGCTCTGGCGGAAGGCCTCTTCCAACTGGGCTGTAATATCGAAGACACCTGCATGACCAGGCTCCGAGGGGAATTCACCATGATGGTCATGGTACGCCTGCCGATGCGCCTGTCTGCGAATGTCTTGGCCGAACGGCTGCTCCCCTACACCACTCCCCTCGAACTCACCGTGCTCTGCCGCGAAGTCCCCGCAAGGGCCGCTGAACGCGGGGCCGAACCGGACCTGCCGATCTTTATGCTGTCGGTCTACGGCGCCGACCATCCCGGCATCATCGCGCAGGTGGCTCGTGTGGTGGCGGATCATCGGGGCACCATCACGGACATGAATACCCGCGTCATCGGAGCGGCGGACCGCCCCGTCCATATCATGATCATGGAAGTCCAGATGCCGGCGGGGTCTCAGCCGGAAGCGTTAGGACAGGCGCTCGATCGCCTGAAGCCGTCGCTCGGCGTGGACTTGACCTTCAGGCCCCTGGAACAGGTTCGTCTCTAGTCGTGTCTGACCGGCCCATCCTCCTCTATCCTCATCCTGCGCTCAAAACACCCGCCGCGCGAGTCGCTCCGACCGACCCGGATGTCGCGGCGATCGTTCAGGACATGCTCGATACCTTGAAGGCATCCCCTGGCGTGGCGCTGGCCGCTCCGCAAATCGGACGATTGGTGCGAATCATTGTCGTAGACGTGTCGCGAAAAAAGGGGGAAGAAGGACACGGGCTCGTGGTGCTCTTGAATCCTCGCATCCTGCAGCAGGACGGCCCGCGGATCATCCGGGAAGGCTGCCTCAGCGTGCCCGACTATACCGGCAATGTCTTGCGCTATGAGCGTATCGTCGTTGAAGGCACCTTGCCCAACGGCCTGCCCCTCACCCTGGCCACCTCAGGCTTCGAGGCCCTGGCGTTCCAACATGAGCTGGACCATCTGGAAGGGACACTCTTTTTAGATCGCATTGAATCGCTGAGCACGGACCTGTTCAGAAGAAAGCGCTAGAGGAGCATCGGTCCTCATCAGAGCGGGCGGAATTCCGGCTACGGTTGCTGGAGCGGCGAGGTCGGTGCGTTGGGCCCGCCATCTGCGGAAGGGGCTGGGCCGGATGCAGCGAGGCCGGACGTCGGCAAAACCGGTTCGGGCAATACAGGCTGCCAGACATACTCGGGCGTAAACATGGGTTGGTACTTGAGAGGAAGCGGGAAAGGAAAGGTCAACACTTCGTAGGCACCGCCGACCGTCCGCGCGATGAACCAGCCGAGGCCGTCGATGGGCCCCCGAATCGCACCGGTCACCCATCCTTCGTTGCGTCCCACCAGGTAGATCTGCTTGGGGACCTCGACCCAGCCCGTCACGAAATTCGTCGTCCCCCGCATGAACTTCTTGCCGACCTGATAGACCCAGGACGACTCTTCGCCGCCCCCATTCGAAGACGGCTCGCCGGCCCAGCCCATGACCGGACTGTAGAGCAGGCAGAGGATAGCGAACGCGCGGCTCCAATTCTTCATACGATCTTCACCGTTTGAGATCATCGGCTGCCATGATACCGCATTGTTCGGCGGACTGCCAGCCTTGCAACTGTTTTCTCGTTCCGATATGGTGCGATGCCAATGTCACAGCATCGCCCTCTCGCAGCGCACGTCCTCCTGGCCGGTCTCACCGGCCTCCTCTACCCCCTCTGTTTTCCTGACTTTGACCTTGGCTTTCTGGCCTGGGTGGCCCTCCTGCCCCTCCATCTTGTCCTCGCCACCGCCACCCTACGACGCGCCTTTTGGCTGGGCTGGCTGGCCGGCTTGATCGCCTTCGTCGGTGTCGTGTCGTGGGTCGTCACAGCCATGCACCTCTATGGGAAAGTGCCGCTTGCAGCCAGTAATGCCATCATGGTCCTGTTGGCCGCCTACCTGGGCCTCTACGTCGGGCTCTATGCCCTGGGGGCGACATGGCTGCACCGAGCGCTGCCTCGCCTCTCCTTGCTCGGCGCCCCCTTCCTCTGGATCGCATTGGAATGGTTCCGCACCTATTTATTTTCCGGCCTCCCCTGGGACTTGATCGGGTATTCCCAATATCGATGGCTCACCGCGATTCAGATTGCCGACCATGCCGGCGTCTATGGCGTCTCCTTTGTGGTGGTGCTCGTCAACGTGGCTCTGGCCGAAACGGTCCTCTGGATCCTGAACCGGTCCCGACGGCCATCGGAGGGGACACGCGTTGTTCCCTTCCCCTGGCTCACCCCCGCTGCGGCCATTCTCTCGGTGAGCGTCACCCTGCTCTACGGACAGTCCCAACTCGATGCGGTCTCCACCGCGCCGGACCGATCCCTCACGATCGGCTTGGTGCAAGCCAATATCGACCAGGCCCATAAATGGGACGACGCCTATCGCCGTGAAACGCTGGACCGCTATCTGCGGCTCACCGCCCAGGCGGCCGGCGGCAGCGACCTCCTCATCTGGCCCGAAGCCGCCACGCCCTTTCTGTTCGAGCGGGAAACGGCATACCGAGGCGAAGTGACCGACCTGGTGCGGACGCAGGGCGTGCCGCTCCTCTTGGGAAGCCCGGCGCTCCGTTATTATCCGAACGGCCGCCCGTACCTCTTGAACAGCGCGTACTTCCTGGCTCCTGACGGCGAGGTTCTCGGACGGTACGACAAGCAACACCTCGTTCCCTTCGGCGAATACATCCCGCTGAAGTCCTCCTTGCTCTTCTTCTTGGAGAAACTCGTCGAAGGGATCGGCGACTTTGAAGCGGGCACGACCGCCACCGTCCTCTCCGTCCCGGCCAAGTCCGGGACGTCCCCGGCGCCCAACCCGGCCCGATTCGGAGTCGTGATCTGCTACGAGGTGATTTTTCCAGACCTCGTGCGCGAATTCGCCCGCGGCGGAGCCGGCTTCATGGTGACGATCACCAACGACGCCTGGTTCGGCGCCTCAGCCGCCCCCTTCCAGCACTTCGGCATGGTGGTCTTCCGGGCGGTGGAAAACCGACGCGCCTTTGCCCGCGCCGCCAACACCGGCATCTCCGGTTTCATCGACCCGCAAGGACACATCCTGCAGGCCACGCCGATCTTCGAGGAACGGGCCGTGACCGGACGCCTTCCGGTCGAAACGACTCTCACCGTCTACAGCCGATACGGGGATGTGTTTGCCTATGCCTGTGTTATAATCACCGGACTTTTGTGCGGCGCCGCCCGGTGGCGCCGCAGGCTATAGGCGCGCAAGGGGCCATGGATCGAGAGCCCTCTGACAGCGCGCTCCCTACTCGCCTATAGCCCATCGCCTATTGCCTATCATGGAGACATCATGCTTGACGAACTCCGCAGCAGGATCAGGACGGTCGGCGATCAGGTCAGCGAACTTCGGAGGCATCTTTGACCTCCCCCACATGACGTCTGAACTCCAAGCACTGCAACAAGAGACCGGAAACCCGGATTTCTGGAAAAACCCGCAGGCTGCCGCCCGCGTCACTCGGAAGCAAGCCGCCCTCGAGCGGGAACTCAAACGCTGGGCGGACATCGAACGCCAGTACGGCGACCTCCGCGCCATGATCGAGCTGACGGAGGAGACCCAGGATTCGTCCTTGGCAAGCGACGTGGCCGCCGAGCTGGGGCGGTTCGAAGCCTCGGTGCATCAACTGCACATTGCGCTCCTGCTGTCGGGAGAACACGACAGCGGAAACGCGATCCTCGCCATCCATCCGGGCGCCGGCGGGACCGAGTCGCAGGACTGGGCCCAGATGCTCCTGCGGATGTACGTCAGGTGGGCGGAACGGAAGGGCTACACAGTGGATACGCTGGATCTGCAGGCCGGCGATGAAGCCGGCATCAAAAGCGCGACCCTCTCCGTGGCCGGGGACTATAGCTACGGCTACCTGAAGGCCGAAGCCGGCGTGCATCGCCTGGTCAGGATTTCGCCGTTCGACGCGAACAAACGACGGCACACCTCCTTCGCCTCGGTCTTCGTCTACCCCGAGCTTGAGGATGACGGGGAACTGGTGGTCAACGACAAGGACCTGAGGATCGACACGTTTCGAGCCGGCGGAGCCGGCGGGCAGAACGTGAACAAGGTGGAGACCGCCATCCGCATCACCCACCTGCCGACCGGCATCGTCGTCCAGTGCCAAAACGAGCGGTCGCAGCTCCAGAACAAGAACGGCGCGATGAAGATCCTGAAGGCGCGCCTCTACGAAGTGGAACAGCAGAAAAAGGACGCCCAGTTTCAGTCCATCGTCGGAGAGAAAAAAGAAATCGGCTTCGGCAGCCAGATCCGTTCCTACGTCTTTCAGCCCTACCAAATGGTGAAGGACCACCGAACGGACCACGAGGTGGGCGACATCAGCTCCGTCATGGACGGCGAAATCGACGGCTTCATCGAAGCCTATCTCAGACAGCAAATGACCTCGGCCAAAGAGAAGAGCGCATAGCGTATGGCTTATGGCAAGAGAAGAGCCGCGCTGATCCCATTCCGACCATCCGCCATCTGCTATGAGCCATTAGCTCCGGTTCTTTATGGATGAACTGAACGACCAGCGCCAGCAGCGGATCAAGAAACTGGACCTCCTCCGAGATCTCCAGGTTCCGCCCTACGGCACCCGCTTCGAGGTGACGGACCGGGCCGGTGACTTGATGCGTCTCCACGGGGAGAAACCCAAGGAAGAATTGGAACGGGAGGCCATCCCCTGCCGGATCGCCGGGCGGATCGTGGCCCTGCGGCGGTTCGGCAAGGCGGCCTTTGCCGTCCTGCAGGATGGGGCGGACCGGCTCCAGGTCTATCTGAAGAAAGACCGGCTCGCCGAGACGAGCTATCGCGTCTGCGAGCAATTGGACTTGGGCGATTGGATCGGGGTGAGCGGACATCTCTTCCGGACCAAGACCAACGAGTTCACCGTGGACGTCTCCGAGTTGACGTTCCTCAGCAAGGCGCTCCGACCCCTGCCAGAAAAGTGGCACGGCTTGACGGACGTCGAGACCCGCTACCGCCAGCGGTACGTGGACCTGATCGCCAACCCCTCGATACACGATATTTTCATCACCCGCAGCCGCATCATCGCCGGCATCCGCGCCTTCCTGATCGAGAAGGGATTCCTGGAGGTCGAAACCCCGATGATGCAGCCGATTCCAGGCGGAGCCACGGCCAAGCCCTTCGTCACCCACCACAACGCCCTGGGCATCGATCTCTATTTGCGGATTGCGCCGGAATTGTACCTGAAGCGTCTCATCGTGGGCGGCTTCCCGCGCGTCTTCGAGATCAACCGGAATTTCCGAAACGAGGGAATCTCCACCATCCACAACCCCGAGTTCACGATGCTGGAGTTTTACGTCGCCTACGCCGACTACAACGACCTGATCGCGCTCACGGAAGAATTATTCGGACGGCTCGCACAGGAAGTGCGAGGCAGCACCACGATCGAGTACCAGGACAAGCAGATCACCATGGCCTCGCCCTGGCGGCGCTGGTCCTACCGGCAAGCGATCCTGGAGGTGAACAAATTGGACGCCTCGGTCCTGCAAGACCGGACGGCCGCGCTGGAAGCGGCCAAGAAGCTGGGCGTGGAAGTGAAGCCGGACGCCGATCTGCCCACGATCCTCAACGAGATTTTCGAGGAGACGGTCGAGCCCAACCTCATCCAGCCGACCTTCATCACCGACTATCCCATCGAGCTGTCGCCCCTGGCCCGCCGGAAAGATGCGGACCCCACCCTGACCGACCGGTTCGAGCTCTACATCGCGGGACGGGAAATCGCCAACGCCTTCTCCGAGTTGAACGACCCCCTGGACCAGCGCCAGCGCTTCGAATCCCAGGTCGCGCAGCGCGAAGCGGGGGACGAAGAAGCCCATCACCTGGACGAAGATTTCCTGCGGGCCCTGGAGCACGGCATGCCGCCGACCGCCGGCGAGGGCATCGGCATCGACCGGCTCGTCATGCTCTTCACCAACCAGGCGTCGATTCGAGACGTGATCCTCTTCCCGCAACTGCGCCCGGAGAAGTAACAGGATGTTGAAAAAGGCCTCCAGCTTTGTTCTCGGGCGCCCGAAGGCTCAACACACGGAAAATCACTGGAGGGGGTTTCTCGGCGGGCGTTAAGTTCGATAGAGCGATAAAGAGCCCGCCGTTCAAACGAAGTTTGGTATGCACCTACCCTATGAGATCTTCATCGGCCTGCGGTACCTCCGCGCCAAGCGCCGCCACCGGACCATTTCGCTGAACACCTTCGTCTCCGTGGCCGGCATCACCCTCGGCGTGGCCGCGCTGATCGGCACGTTGGGCATCATGACCGGCTTCAAGGAAGACCTGCAGGCCAAGATCCTGGGCACGACCTCCCACATCGTCGTCCACGACCGCACGAAAGACGGCATGGCCGCCTACAACGACGTGACCGCGCGCGTCGCGCAGGTGCCGCACGTCCTGGCCGCCACGCCTTTTGTCTTCCGCCAGGTCCTCCTGACCTCGCAATCCTCCGTCCAGGGCATCGTCCTGCGCGGGATCGACCAGCAACGCGAGCGGCAGGTCACCGAACTGGCCAAGAACGTCAAGTCCGGTTCCCTCGAGGACCTAGACCGCCAGGCCACGTCGGCCACCCCGGAAGCAGGCGCGGCGGCCGAGCCCGGACACCCGGGCATCATCCTCGGAAAAGAATTGGCCATGCGGCTGGGGACCTTCGTCGGCGACCAGGTGAACGTCGTCTCTCCGGTCGGCCCGGCCAGCGCCCTCGGCACGTTGACGATGACGCCCAAGATCCGCACCTTCACCGTGGTGGCGGTCTTCGAATCGGGCATGTACGAATACGACTCGTCGCTGGCCTACATCGCGCTGGGGGAAGCCCAGGCCTTCTTCAACATGGGCGACACGGTCACCGGGATCGAAGTGAAGGTGGACGACATCTTCATAGCCTCCGAGATTGCTCGCTCGATCGAACAGGCTCTTGGCTTCCCCTATTGGGCCCGCGACTGGATGCAGCTCAACAAAAATCTGTTCTCCGCCCTGAAGCTCGAAAAAATCATGATGTTCCTCCTGCTCGTGCTCATCACGATCGTCGCCTCCTTCAACATCGTCAGCACCCTGACCATGATCGTGACCGAGAAGCAGCGCGAGATCGCCGTGCTCAAAGCCATGGGCGCCACCAAACAGGCCATCATGCGCATCTTCATGTTGAACGGGCTCATCATCGGATTGACCGGCACCGCCATCGGGGTCCCGCTGGGCTACACGTTTCTCTGGCTGATCCAGACGTATTGGACCTTCGATCCGACGGTCTACTACATCTCCCACGTGCCGGTCCACATCCAGGCCCTGGATGTGATCCTGGTCTCGTTCTCCGCCATCCTGATCAGCTTCGCCGCCACCCTCTACCCCTCTTGGCAGGCCGCCAAATTGGATCCCGCTGCCGCCCTTCGCTATGAATAAGCCCGCGATGGACAGACCGGGAGGCGAGCCACAGGCCCTCGTCCAGGTGATGGACCTCTGCAAGAGCTTTCCCATGGGGGGACAGGACGTGACGGCGCTCCGGGGCGTCCGCTTCGACATTGCGCGGGGAGAACTGCTGGCGATCGTCGGCGCGTCCGGCGCCGGAAAGAGCACGCTGCTGCAGATCCTCGGCACGCTGGACCATCCGACGAGCGGGACCGTGTTGTTCGAGGGACGGGATCTCTTTCGGCTATCGGAGCAGGACCAGGCGGAATTCCGCAACAAGCGAGTCGGGTTCGTCTTCCAGTTTCATCACTTGCTCCCCGAATTCACCGCGCTCGAAAACGTCTGTTTGCCGGCCTACATCCAACACCGGCCCTGGGCGCAAGCCCAAGCCGAATCCACCGCGCTGATGAAGGAGGTCGGGCTGGAGCACCGCCTGCACCACAAACCCGGTGAGTTGTCCGGCGGCGAGCAACAACGGGTGGCGGTGGCGCGCGCCCTCATGCAGAAGCCAGACCTCCTCCTGGCGGACGAGCCGACCGGCAACCTGGACACCCACACCGGCGAAGCCCTCTTCGCCTTGCTGCGGACGCTGAACCGGGAACGCGGCATCACCTTCGTGATCGTCACCCACAACGACAAGCTCTCGGCCCAAGCCGACCGCATCGTCCGCATGGAAGACGGCACCATCACCGACCGGTAACCCCGACCGGACGCGCGGCGCGTCAGGCAGGCATCACGCGCCGATAGACTTTCCCCTCGATAAAAATCTCCAGCAGGTGGGCGTCCACTTTTCGCCGTTTGACTTCCTCGTCGAGGATGGCGAGGGCCCTGGGGGCAGGCACCGACGACTTGTAGGGGCGGTCGGAAGATGTCAGTGCGTCGAAGATGTCGCAGATCGTCATCATGCGCGTTTGGACCGGGATCGTGTCGCCGGGGACCCGGCGCGGATAGCCGCTCCCGTCCAGCTTTTCATGATGGCCATACGCGATGGAGGGGATGTTTTGGAGGGACTTCGTCCAGGGAATCGTGGACAAGAACCGGTAGGTGTGCGTCACGTGGCTTTCGATTTCCAGCCGTTCCTCCGCGGTCAGGCTCCCCTTGGGAATCGAGAGCGCGAGCGTCTCGTGCCCCGTCAGGTAGGGGCGCGGCTCATTGAAATGATCGTACTGGAGCTGCGCGATCTCGTGCAGGCGGTCGAACCCTCCCGTGGGTAATACCGTCGGCTGGTTGCACCGCAGCAGGAAATCCAGGATGCCGTCCGTCTCGGCCACCTGACGGGCCAGGTCTTCGTCCACTTCGGCCAGCACCGCCGCCGTGGCGGCCCGGTCTCCGGAGGCCAGGATATCCACCTTCCGCCGCAGCGCCCGCACTTCCAACGTCCGCTTGATGAAGTCGAAGCGGGATTTCAGCGTCGCCAACTCGTCGGGCAGCAGCTTCTGAGCCTTCACCAACACGTGCTCGCGCACGCCCACCTTGCCGAAATCGTGCAGCACCGCGGCGTAGCGAAGCTCCTTCATCTGCTCGTGGTCGAACGTGGTCTCCGCGTAGGGACCGGACTCCACGCCGTCGACTATTTCGGCCAACCCGCAGGTCAGCGTGGCCACACGGCCGCTGTGTCCGCTGGTCGTCGGGTCCCGGCTTTCGATCGCCAGCACGCTGGCCGAGATGAAGCCCTCGAAAAGACGATTGATCTCCTCGTACAAGTTGGCGTTCTCGATCGCGATCCCCACTTGATGGCCCAGGCTGACGAAATCCTGCAGATCGTTCGCCCCGAAGCGGCCGCCGTCCTTCTTGTTGATCGCCTGGAGCACGCCGAGCAGTTTGTCGCGCGCCTTGACCGGCACGCAGACCATGTTCCTGGTGACGAACTTGCTTCTGTCGTCCGCCCGGCGCGAAAATCGCGGGTCGCCCTGCGTGTCGTTGACGATCATCGGCTCGCCGGTCTGCGCGACATAGCCGGCAATCCCCTCGCCGACCTTCAGGCGGATCTCCCGCACCCCCTTGCCTTTGGCCCCCAAGGCGACTTCGAAGTACAGTTCCCCCGCCGCTTCGTCCAGAAGCAGCAGCGAACCCGCCTCGGCCTCCATGAGCACAGTGGCGGATTCGATCGCCCGTTCCCTGATCTCCGCCTGGTTGAGGGTTGAATTGAGTACCCGGCTGACTTCCTGGAGTTTGTTGAGCCGTTGAATCTTTTGCCCGTGGCTTCGAAACAGGCGGAAGTTCTCCAGCGCGATCGCCAGCTGGGTGCCCAGGCTGGACAACTCGATCAGGTCCCAGTTGCTGAAGGACCGTCCGCCGTGCTTGTTAACC
The DNA here is from genome assembly GCA_016201805.1 of Nitrospirota bacterium. Lineage (GTDB taxonomy): Bacteria > Nitrospirota > Nitrospiria > Nitrospirales > Nitrospiraceae > SCVQ01. The sequence continues at coordinate 21,507 of JACQCB010000047.1, forward strand.
GCCTCCAGGACACCCAACATCTTGCCGCGCGCCCGAACCGGCACTGTCAGAAGCGTCCGGATGCCGTCCCCCTTGCGTCTGGCCTCTGCGACACGCGGATCGTGTTGCGCATCGTTTACGATGAGCGGTTTCCCATTGCGGGCCACGAGGCCGGCCACGCCCTTTCCGGCTGCCAGGCGGCTCCCTTTCCACGCCGCGCCCTTCTCGCCTGCCGCCACTTGGCACACCAGGTCCCCGCTCGGTTCGTCGAGCAACAGGAGAAGGGCGGCCTCGGCGTCCACCAGCTTGACGGCAACCTCGAGCGCGCGCTGCAGGACCTCGATCTCCTCGAGCGAGGAGTTCAAAATAGCCGTCACCTCTTCCAGTTGCTTGATGCGCACGATCTTCTGCGCGTATTTTTGGGCCAAGCGGGAATGATCCAAACCGACCGCAAGCCGGGCTGCCACAAAATCAAGCAGCCCGCCGACATCCCCCCCGCGCTTCTCGTGCGGCAGGCCCAGCACAAGCAGTACGCCTTCGAGGCGCCGCCCCCGCTTCAGGGGATAGGCGAGAAGCCTCCCGTCGGCCGCCGGCTCTTTATTCCGCACCACACAAGCCGTGAGGCTGTCCCGCTCGTCCGACGACCGGTCGCCGGCATCCCCGCACACCGCTACGCAACGCATGGCTTTTGTCTGCTCATCCAGCAGATAGACGGCCGCCCAGGGCACTTCGGTCAGTTCGATCAACACGCGCAAACAGGCCTCCGCCACTTCTTCCGGCACCCGTCCGTTGGTGACCGATGCGGTGATCGTCTCGAGGAGTTGTTGCTGGATTTGGTACGAAACGACGGGGGACTTGGCTACGACGGCTGCGGAAGCAACCTTGGAATCGGCTTTCGAAGGCCGCCTTCCTGCGCGGGAAGGCTTCGCGCGAACAGTACTGCTCGCCGGACGACCGTTTCGACCGGGAGTTCGTCGCGGAGATGCCATCAGCCTCCTAGGCCGTAGACGATGCGCCGCTTGGAGCGATCGCGGCCTTCAGTGACCGGACAAAACGCCCGACGCGCTCCGGCAAGCCAGGATCATGTTGATGCTCGCCGACCTGCCGCACGATGGCGCTCCCGACGATGACGCCGTCGGCAATCCCGGCCACTTGTGCGGCGTCTTGCGGTGTGGCGATCCCGAATCCCACGGCCACGGGCACGTCGGTCGCCCGGCGGATCTTCGCCACGTTGCGGCGGACCTCCGCCAGGTTCGTCAGTTTGGCGCCGGTGATGCCGGTCAGCGACACGTAATAGAGGAACCCTCGCGACCGGCGCGCAACCACCGTGCGCCGCGCCGGCGTGCTCGTGGGGGCCAAGAGAAAGATCGTCTGCAGGCCGGTCTGCTCCGCAACGGCTTCGAGCGGACCCGCCTCTTCCGGCGGCATGTCCGGCACAATCACACCGTCCACGCCGGCCTCCACAGCCCGCTTGCAGAAAGCGGCCTCGCCCAACGCGTAGATGGTGTTGTAATAGGCCATGAGGACCAAGGGAATCTGCGTTTTCGACCGGAGAGATGCCACAGTCTGGAGGATCTTTCGCAAGGAGGTGCCGCTCCGCAGAGCCCGTTCGGCGGCTTTTTGAATGACCGGCCCGTCGGCGATGGGGTCCGAGAAGGGCACGCCCAATTCGATGATATCGGCCCCGGATTGTTCCAATTGCAACACCAGGGCCTCGGTCTCATGCAGCGAAGGATCCCCGGCCATGATGTACGCGATCAGAGCTTTCTCGCCCTTGGCCCGCAAGTCGCCGAACTTCCGCTCTAAACGGTTCGGCGCGCGTGACGCGTGACGCGTGACGCGTGACGCGTCGGTCCTGTGCCCTGGGGGATTACTCGTCACTCGTCACCTGTCACCCGTGACGCATCGCTCACAGCGTCACGCCCTTGATTCGAGCCACCTGCTGCACATCTTTGTCGCCGCGTCCGGACAGGTTCACGATGACCACCTGTTTCTTTTTCAACTTGGGAGCCAGCTTGACGACTTCGGCCACCGCATGGGCGCTTTCGAGTGCTGGCATGATACCCTCGTCGCGCGCCAACAGATCGAAGGCAGCCAAGGCCTCTTCATCCGTCGCCGAGGTGTACTGGATACGCCCGGCATCGTGATAATAGCTATGCTCCGGCCCCACGGCCGCATAGTCCAGTCCAGCAGAGACCGAATGGGTCAGGTTCACCTGGCCGTCGTCATCCTGTAACAGATACGTCATCGTCCCATGCAACACGCCTGGCCGTCCCCCGGCAAACCGGGCCGCGTGCTTGCCGCTCTCGATCCCAAGCCCAGCAGCCTCGACCCCGACCATCCTGACATGAGGGTTTTTCAAGAAGGCGTGGAACAGGCCGATGGAGTTGCTCCCGCCGCCGACGCAGGCGACCAGATAGTCCGGCAGCCTCCCCTCCTCGGCCAGGATTTGCTTTCTGGCCTCCCGCCCGATGATGGATTGAAAGTCGCGGACCATCATAGGATAGGGATGCGGTCCCAGCACGGAGCCGAGGATATAATTGGTGGTCCGTACGTTCGTCGTCCAGTCGCGCATCGCCTCGTTGATAGCATCCTTGAGCGTCCGGCTGCCGGCGTCCACGCCGGTGACCGTGGCTCCGAGCAGCCGCATCCGAAACACGTTCAGCGACTGGCGCTCCATGTCCTCCGTGCCCATGTAAATCTCGCAGGTCAGCCCGAACATGGCCGCAGCCGTGGCCGTGGCGACCCCATGCTGGCCGGCGCCGGTCTCGGCAATCACCCGCTTCTTCTTCATCCGGCGAGCCAGCAGGACCTGTCCGATCGAATTGTTGATCTTGTGTGCGCCGGTGTGGCAGAGGTCCTCTCGCTTGAGGTAAATCTTCGCACCGCCCAGCCGTTTCGTGAGCCGTTCGGCAAAATAGAGGGAGGTCGGACGGCCGACAAAGCGTTTGAGATAGTCGGCAAATTCCGCCTGGAAGGCGCGGTCGCGACGAGTTTTGCCATAGGCCTCTTCCAGCTCGAGGATGGCCGGCATGAGCGTCTCCGGCACATACCGTCCCCCGAAGGAACTCAGGCCGAAGTATAGCCGCCTGTTCAGGTTGACACAAGTTTTACGGCCTGAATGAACGCCCGGACCTTCGCAGGGTCTTTCTTGCCGGGGCCGGCCTCCACTCCACTGCTCACATCCACCCCGTAGGGACGCACCTTCTCAACCGCCTCGCGAACGTTCTCCGCCGTCAGCCCGCCGGCCAGGAGGATTGGCGCGCTCTTGGCCACTTCCGCCGCCAGGGTCCAGTCCGCTCGTTCTCCGGTCCCGCCATAGGCCGTGGTCGAAAAAGCGTCCACGACGAATCCCCGCACCAGGGCCCGCCCCTTGTACTCGGCCAAGGCCAGCAAGGAGCCGCGGTCGCGCAGCCGAATCGCCTTGAGCACCGGCCGCCCCAGCGATTCGCAAGACGCAGCCGTTTCATCCCCGTGAAGCTGGGCCAGGGCCAAGCCGCAGTCGTCCATGAGGTCGCGTACTTTCTTCATGTCCTCGTTCACGAAGACGCCGACCGGCAGGACGAACGGAGGCAGCCCGGCCACGATGCGCTTCACCAGCCCTGCGTCCACGCAACGCGGGCTCTTGGCCTGAAATACGAAGCCCAGCGCATCGGCCCCAGCCTCCACGGCGGCCTTGGCGTCCTCGACGCTCGTGATCCCGCAAATTTTGACTTTGATCGTACTCATTTCTCTGCGTAGCCGATGGCATCCACAAAGCTCTGCGCAAAGAGCACCGTGGGCCGGCCGGCCCACTGTCTGAGGGAACGGCACAGGCCGGCGACATCGCCTCGGTCGAGCCCCGGGCTTGACACCACTTGCCTTCCGACCCCCTCTTCGATTCTCTGGGCCAGGAGTTCGGCAACCAGAGACACGTCCTCGTAGCAATCATAGATCGCCGTCAGGCTGATACGGGAGAACCCCTCCTCCTGCAAGAAGCGTCCGAATTCGCGCCCGACATAGGGATTGCCGCCGTTTCTCTCCTGAACGGCCTTGTAAACTTCGATCGCTTTCTCGACTTCCGGGTCGCGCGGGGCCATGAGATTGCCGGACCAATCAGGGCTTGAAAGGGCGACCAGCCCGTCGGGACGAAGCACGCGTCTGATTTCCTGCAAGGCCGCTTGCGGCTCGCCCAAATGCTCAAAGAGCGCATGGGAGAAGACCACATCGAAAGAGTTGTCTGGAAACGGGAGCTGATAGATGCTGGCGGCTTTCCACTCGATATTCGTCGCCCCCCGTTCCCGCGCTATCTGCTGAGCCGCCTCGAGCTGCGATTCTTCCAGGTCGATCCCGACAACTCGGCCCGGCGCCACAGCCTTTGCCAATCCGACGGTGATCGTACCTGGCCCACAGCCGCAATCCAGAAGGGTCATGCCTGGCTTGAGTCGCGGAAGAAGAAACGCGGCATCGCGCGCCGCATGACGCCGCATCATGTATCTCAGAGCCACGTCGCTGTAGCCGACCGTATACGTTTCTCGCTTGTCCATCGTCCCTGCGACCCTGTCTGCAACGATCTTCCTAACGAGCCTGACAAAAACTGATCCGCGCGCCGTCCGTGTCCCGTGGAACCAGCACACGCCCCAGCCCGCGAATGCCTTCATCGTAAAACGGGACGTCCCGCTCTTGCCAGTCGCGCGCGACACGCGCCAAGTCGTCGGTGGCCAAGGCCACCATCTGGACGCCGTCGCCGGAAAAGCTCGGCGAGAGATGAATTTCCCCACGCTGGAGAGAGAA
>JACQCB010000146.1 GCA_016201805.1 Nitrospirota bacterium
CATGTCGATGGTCGTGCTGAGGTAATAGTGGGGAATCTCCCGCTTGGAACGGGCCATCGCTGCCGCGATTGCCTGCCGCATACGTGTTTGACGATCCGCGGCAGGGGCAATAGGCAATGGGCTAGGGGCCAGGGGTTCCGCGGGAGACTCGCCTATAGCCTGGGCTGCGGTTTCGATGTCGTGCCGTGTGACCGCGCCATCCGGACCTGTGCCCTGCACCCCGGCAGGATCGACGCCAAGCTCTCGCGCCAGTTGACGCGCCGACGGCGAGATGCGGATCCGCCCCGCCTCTTTCTTCCCCACCCCCTCGGCCTCAGCCTTCCCCTCGCCCTGCCCCGCTCTCGGCGATTCGCCCTCCTCGCGGATAATCGCCAGGACCGTCCCCACAGGAACTTTCTCGCCTGGCTGGACCAAAATCTTTTCGATGACGCCGGTAGAGAAGATCTCGACGTCGATCGCCGCCTTGTCGGTCTCGACTTCGGCCACGATCTCGCCGCGCGTGACGCGGTCCCCTTCCTTCTTCTTCCAGGCCACCAGCGTGCCGGCGTTCATGTCCGCGCCGAGCGTAGGCATGACGAATTCAGCCATGACGCACCATTGACGATTTAAGGGAATTGGATGATTGAATCATTGGGTCATTGACGATTGCGCAAAATTGACGATTTGAAAGAATTGTTTCATTGACGATTGATTTGAATAATTTACGATTGAGGCATTGAAACATTGTTTCATTGAATGAATCGACCGTTCGTCATTCGGCAATGATTCAATGACTCAACCCAACAATCGTAAATTCTGAAGACAATCGTCAATGCTTACGCGCCCTGCATTGAGCGCACGGCCTGCACGATCGAACCCACACTCGGCAGGGCCGCGTCTTCCAAATGTTTGGGATAGGGAAGGGGAACCTCGGCGCTGCAGACTCGCGCGACCGGCCCGTCGAGATCGTAGAACCCGCCTTCCATGATCTGTGCGCTGACCTCTGCGGCAAAACTGCCGCTGCGCCAAGCCTCATCTACAATCACCGCGCGATGGGTCTTTTTGACAGAGGCCAGGACCGTGGCCCCATCGAGCGGACGCAGCACACGGAGGTCGACGACCTCGGCTTCGATCCCTTCGGCAGCCAGCCGGTCCGCTGCTTCCAAGGATTTCCACAAAGAGCCGCCGAACGTAATAATCGTGACATCCCGTCCCCGGCGCCGCACCACCGCCTTGCTGATGTCCACCGCACCTGCCTCTTCCTCCAACTCCCCTTCCATGGGATACAGATAGGCATGCTCGAAGATGAATACCGGGTCCGGCTCGTGAAGCGCCGCAAGCAACATGCCCCTTGCGTCGGTCACCGTTGCGGGGGTCAACACTGTGATCCCTGGGATGTGCGCATACCACCCTTCAAAACTGTGGGAATGTTGCGCCGCCACCTGACGCCCTCCTCCGGTGGCCATGCGCACCACCAACGGGATGCTGAATTGGCCGCCGGACATGTGCCGGATGGTGGCCGCATTGTTCACGATTTGATCCAAAGCCAAAAGGCTGAAGTTGACCGTCATGACCTCCACGATCGGCCTCAGCCCCCCGAGCGCAGCCCCGATGCCGGCCCCAACGAAGACGGACTCAGAGAGCGGCGTATCGCGTACTCGCTCCGGTCCGAATTCCTCCAGCAGCCCGTGGCTACAGGCATAGGTCCCGCCATAGCGGCCGACATCTTCGCCCATGAGAAAGACGCGCGGGTCCTTTTGCAAGGCTTCCCGCAACCCGGCCCGCACCGCCTCTCGGTAAGTGATCTTGATCATAATTTTGAGTTTTTAGTTTCGGACTTTGAGCTGGCCGCTCCCCCAACTCAAAACTTACAACTCAACACTCTCAACTTGTGTAAACATCCTTCGTCAAATCTTCGACCGGTTCCCAGTGCCCTGCTTCCGCAAAGGCAATGGCCTCGGCGATTTCAGCGGCAATGGCCGCCTCAATCCCGGCCAGATCCTCGGACGTGAGGCACTTCCACTCCCTGAGAAGTCCTTCGAAGATTGCGATCGGGTCTCGCTGCTTCCATTGCTCGACCTCTTCCTTCGTGCGATAACGTTCCGCGTCATACATCGAATGGGCGCGGAACCGGTAAGTTCGGTATTCCAGAAGATAAGGCCCGCCCCCGCCTCGCACAGCCTCGACGGCCCGTTTTGTCGCGGCCTCGACCGCCAACACATCCATTCCATCCACCGCCTCGCCCGGCAGATCATAGGCTTGGGCTTTGCGGGCGATATCCGTTTGGGATTGATGTCTCGCCAGGGCCGTCCCCATGGCATAGAGGTTGTTCTCGCAGAAGAACAGCACCGGGAGCTTCCAGAGGGCGGCCAAGTTGAGCGACTCGTGAAACTCGCCCTCCGCCACAGCCCCATCGCCGAAGAAACAGGCGGTCACACGAGCCTTGCCCTGTAGTTTGTCGGCTAACGCCAGCCCGACCGCAATCGGCAACCCGCCGCCCACAATCGCCAGCCCTCCGTAGAAGCGGCGAGCCGCGTCGAAGAAGTGCATGGAGCCGCCCCTACCTCTCGCACAGCCATTGGCCTTGCCATACAGCTCCGCCATGAGCGAGGTCATCGGCGTGCCGCGCACAAGGGCATGGCCATGTTCCCGGTAGGTCGCAACGATGGCATCCTCCGGCGTCAGGGCTTGCAAGGCCCCGACCGCCACAGCTTCCTCGCCGATGTAGAGATGCAGGAACCCGCGAATCTTCCCCAGACTGTACAACTCCGCCGCTTTTTCTTCGAAGCGGCGAATGCGCAACATCTGCCGCAGCAATTCCAGTGCTTTTTGACGGTCAATTGTCTTGTCTGTGCTCACCGACACTCTCCACTCCTTACGCTTCCTTACGCTGCACGCCTCACGCTTCACGTACTTTCCAGCGTCGACGTGTCGCCTTCCGGCAGGCCCAGTTCGCGAGCCTTCAACAGCCGTCGCATGATCTTCCCACTGCGTGTCCTGGGCAGGGATGACAGGAACTCAATCTCCTTCGGCGCGACCACCGCGCCGAGCCTCGCCCTGGCGAAGCCCAGCAATTCGCGTTGGAGTTCGTGGCTGGGCTCATACCCATCCTTGAGCGAGACGAAGGCCTTGACCACTTCCATCGCGACGGGGTCCGGCTTGCCGATCACTCCCGCTTCGGCCACAGCCTTATGTTCGATCAGGACGCTCTCGACTTCGAAGGGCCCGATCAGGTGGCCGGAGGTCTTGATCACATCGTCGGCCCGTCCGACGAACCAGAAATAGCCGTCCTTATCCTTCTTGGCCAAATCGCCGGTCAAGTAGAACCCGCCGACAAAGCATTTCTGATACCGCTCCGGCTCGTTCCAATAAGCCCGGAACATGGATGGCCAGCCAGGACGGAGCGCCAACTCGCCTTGCACGCCGGCCTCCGTGACTTCCTCGACCCCGCCGGCCTCGGTCCGTTTCACGATCGCCGCGTCGATCCCGGGAAGCGGACGCCCCATCGACCCCGGCCTGATGTCCATGGCCGCATAATTGGCGATCATAATCCCACCCGTCTCGGTCTGCCACCAGTTATCGTGGAACGGCTGCCCGAAGGCCTGCTGCCCCCAGACGACCGCTTCCGGGTTGAGGGGCTCGCCTACGCTGGCCAGAAAGCGAAGCGAGCGGAGGTCGTACTTGCGGATCGGCTCCAGTCCGGCCTTTATCATCATGCGGATGGCCGTGGGCGCCGTGTACCAGACCGACACCTGGTGGTCCTGCAGAATGCGATACCAACGCTCCGCGTCGAAGTCGCCCTCGTCCACGATGCTCGTGACCCCGTTCGTCAAGGGCGCGATGATGCCGTAGGAGGTGCCGGTGACCCAGCCGGGGTCGGCCGTGCACCAGAAGACGTCGTCCTTGTGCAAGTCCAAGGCGAGCTTGCCAGTCATATGGTGAGCCACCACCGCCTGATGGACGTGTACCGCTCCCTTGGGCGTGCCGGTCGTCCCGCTGGTAAAGTGGAGCAGGGCCATGTCCTCAGGATCGGTCGAAGCGATCGTAAAGCGGTCTCCAGCCTCGGCCAACAGCCAATGATAATCGTGCGTGCCTGGCGCATGAGTCGGCTTGTGATCGTCCCCGACCAGCAGGACCTGTTCGAGGTGCGGCAGCGACGCGCGCAACCCCGCCACCTTCCTCTGATACAACGATTCGGTCGTGACAAGGACTTTGGCCTGGCCGATCGCCAGACGCGCGCGGATGGGTTCGGGGCCGAAAGCCGAGAACA
>JACQCB010000136.1 GCA_016201805.1 Nitrospirota bacterium
ACACCATGCCGGCCCCGGCCATCCCGAATCGCCCGAACGGCTCAAGGCGATCGAGGCGCATCTTTTAAAGAGCGGCCTGATGGATCAATTGACCCCGGTGTCCGTGACGCGTCGGAGCGAAGAGGAGGTTGCGCCGTGGATCGATGCCGTCCATGCCGCGGGCTATCGCGAGGCGATCCACCGGGCCGTGCCGCCGCAGGGCGTCCGCTATCTGGATGCCGACACCGGGCTCTCGCCCGGCTCCTGGCCGGCGGCGCTGACGGCGGTCGGCGGCGTGCTCAACGCGGTCGATGAGGTGATGAGCGGGCGGGTGCAGAATGTTTTTTGCGCCGTTCGCCCGCCGGGCCATCACGCCGAATCCAGCCGGGCCATGGGCTTCTGTCTCTTCAACAACGTGGCGATCGCGGCACGTTATCTGCAACGACAGCACACGATCGGAAAAGTGGCGATCATCGACTGGGACGTCCACCACGGCAACGGCACGCAGGAGATTTTTTACGAGGATCCCACCGTCTTCTATGTCAGCACGCACCAGTATCCGCACTATCCGGGCACCGGCGGCGAAGGCGAGACCGGGAGGGGGGCCGGAAAGGGCTTTACACTCAACTGTCCGATGCCGGCGGGGCAGGGTGACGACGATTATGAGCGCGTCTTCACCGGCACGATTATCCCTGCGGTGAAGGACTTTGGCCCGGAGTTCATCCTGATCTCGGCCGGCTTCGACGCCCACCGCGACGATCCGCTGGCCGGGATGAACGTGACCGAAAAAGGGTTTGGCGGGTTGACGCGTTTGATCAGGCAGCTCGCCGATGGCGCGTGTCAGGGGCGGATCGTCTCGTGCCTGGAGGGCGGCTACAACCTGCCCGCGCTCGCCCGGTCGGTGGAAGCACATTTGAACGCATTACTGGCGTAGTGTTCCTCCGTCGGGTTGCATTCGGCTGTCTGCTGCTGATCTCCACGGCCTGCGCCCAACTGCCCAGGCCCTATCTCCCGTCCGAACCCGATCCCCATTATTTTCTCTACCAGGATCACATCCGGATCTATTATGAGGATGTTGGACAGGGCGAGCCGCTGATCCTGTTGCACGGCTTCGGTGAAACGCACGCCACCTGGGGGAGGCTGGCGCCGCAGCTCGCCCGCCGGTATCGGGTGATCAGCGTTGATCTCAAAGGGATGGGTTTCTCCGACAAGCCGGACGACGGCCGCTATCGTGTGGCCGATCAGGCGGCGATCATCGACGCGCTGGCCGACGAATTGCGGCTCAAGGACGTCACGCTGATCGGCCACTCGCTGGGCGGCGGCGTGGCGTTGATGACGGCGTTGCTGTGGCAGGAGCGGGAGAGTCCGAGACTGAAACGATTGGTCCTCATCGACAGCGCCGGGATTTCGGATAAGCCGCCCCATCTGATTTCGCTGCTCCGCTGGCCCGTCTTCGGCCCGTTGATGTTCCATCTGGCCAATCCGACCGTCATTGTAAAGCAGATTTTCAGGGGCAATTATGCCGACCCGAATCTGGTGAGTCCCGAGCTGGTCGAGGCCTACGCCCGGTCGATGCAGGCGCCCGGCGGCCGATCGGCGCTGATCATGACGGCGCGGCAGGTCATCCCGGAGAATTTCGCGGAGCTGGTTGCGCGCTACCGGTCGCTGGAGGCGCCGGCGCTGGTGATCTGGTGCCGCAAGGACCGGATCCTGCCCGTCTCAGACGCGGGAAAATTCCGCGACGCGCTCCCGCGCGCGGACGTACGGCTCATGGACGGCTGCGGCCATTCCCCTCAGGAAGAGCGGCCGGCTGAGACGCTGCGGGCGATTGAACGGTTTCTCGAAAAAGGGGACAGGCTACTTTTTCACTGACTGGTTGCGCAGAAGCAGATTACCCACGGGAAAAAGTAGCCTGTCCCCTTTTTAATGAGTGCGCAGCGGCCACAGCCATAACATCGCGGCCAGAGCGATGACGGCGCCCATGCCGAACGCGGCCGGATCGCCGAATCGCTGCCAGACCCAGCCGAAGAGTAACGACGCAGGCAGCGCGCCGATGCCGATGGCCAGATGGTACAGGCCGAAGGCCGATCCCCGCAGCCGTTCCGGCGCGAGATCGGCGATCAACGCCTTCTCCACCCCCTCGGTCAAGCCGAAGTAGAGACCGTAGACGAGAAACAGCCCCCACGCCTGCCAGGCCGCATCCGCCAGGGCAAAGCCGCAATAGGTGAGCACATAGACGCCCCAGCCGGCGACGATCATCCCTTTCCGCCCGAGCCGGTCCGAGAGGATGCCGGCGGGCAACGAACTGCCCATTTTGACCAGGTGGAGCGCCATCCACAGCAAGGGAATGAGCGCAATCGGCACACCCAGTTGTTGGGCCTTGAGCAACAGAAAGACGTCACTGGAATTGCCGAGCGTGAAGAGCAGGAGGATCAGCGTGAAGCGGCGCAGGGTCGACGGCATCTCCCGCCAGGCCGCGGCGATGTGCAAGGGCTCCCGACGAGTTGGCGCGGCGGCTGTTGGGAGGTCGCGCACCCCGGCCACAAGCAGGCCGAGCGCCAGCAGACCGGGAATGAGCGACAGGAGAAAGATCGCGCCGTACTGACCGGGCAGCGCCGTCAGGGCCAGTGTGGCCAGTAACGGCCCGGCCACTGCGCCGGCATGATCGGCCGCCCGATGGAACCCGAAGGCCTTCCCCCATGACGTCTGCGGCGTGCTCTCGGCAATCAGCGCGTCGCGGGGCGAGGTGCGGAGTCCCTTGCCGACGCGATCGACAAAACGGAGCAGCAGCACACCGAACCAGCTCGACGCCAGGCCGATCAACGGCCGCGTCAGGTTGGCGAGCAGATAGCCGACGACCACCCAGCGCTTCCGATGATGAACGCGATCGGAGAGATAGCCGGAAGCCAGTTTGAGGAATGAGGCGGTCGATTCGGCCACGCCTTCAATCACGCCGAGCGCCGTCGGGCCGGCGCCAAGCGTGACCGTCAGAAACAGCGGCAGCAGGGGATAGATCATCTCGGACGCGGCGTCGTTGAAAAAACTGACCGCGCCGAGCAGCAGGACGTTGGCGGACAGGCCCAGGCGCCATCGGGAGGAATTATTGTCGGGTTGAGCCATCAGCGAAGGAGAGGATCGTGTGGCGGTCGATCGCCAGCAGGACGATCACGCAGAACAGCAGAACGAGCATGATCGCGAGCAGCGTGAGGGCTCTCGACGGCCGGCGCATCGGCGCATTGGCGGAGGGACGCGGCCAGATGCTCGCGTTCCACGGCCGGCAGAAGAGCTGATAGAGGACGAAGGCCTCCAGCGCAAAAGGCGGAAAACCCAGAAAACCAAGCATCGGCATCTCAAAGAGTTTCCATTCTCCGACGAACGGCACCGTATATGTCCAACGCGCGACGGCCCAGAAATTCCACAGCTCCCACAGCAGGCCGGCGATTAATCCAGCGGTTAGCAGGCGATAGGTCCGGCCCGGGTGGTTGGTTTCCCAGTCGCGAAGCAGCGACGGCGCGCCCGCGCGATAGTTGATCGGATCGATCAGCAGGGCGAAGCCGCCCCAGACCAGCGGGAAGGCGTAGCGGGGAACGAGCAGGCAGGCCAGCAGCATGAGGGCGCCTGCGGCCTGGCTGGCGAGCAGAAGGCCCGGTGTGATGCGGATGCCCGTTGCCGTTGCCCGGTCGAAGCAGCGGAAGCTGTTGAGCAACCGTTCGGTCTCGGCCAGCAGCGGGATGACCGTCGCGAATGAGATGATCGTTCCGGTCCATCGAATGAGACGGAGAGGGGGCACGTCGTGATACCACCAGTTTTCCAGACGCAGATTGAACGCCTCAAAGATCAGCCAGATCACCGCCGATCCCAGGGCCATCAACCAGAATCGTCCGTCGATTTGCCGGCCGCTTGCCCAGATCAACGACCGGCCTTTACGCCGGAAGACGAAACCATCAACGATGAAGATGTATGACCACCAGACCAGCGGATAAAACCAGGTCAGCGCCGGCTCGAGATGAAGGAGCAGCAGCAGATGGGTGAGGAGCAGAATGACAACGGCGACGAAAGCGGAGAGGATGGGCGCCGGGCGACTCACCGCCGCAGCTTAGCAGGCGCGGGACCGGTTGGCAACCGTCCAAAAGCGTGCCGGACTCGCTGTTTATTTGCAGTGTGGCATGGCATATAACTATATGGTTTGTTGAGATATTTTATCTCTCATCGACAACAATGCGTTGAGTGCTTAAAAATGATTGACTTTTATTTCCATGATCACTATACTCTCCGGAATTGTTCGTGTCATACCCCCATTTAGGGTATGATTCATGCGGCTCGTAATGGTCACAGAGGGCGACCGTTATGCTTGAACGCGCGACTGCCGCGGCCCGGCGGATCATCGAGGGCCGGGAAGTGCCTGGCCTGTTGTTGTTGAACGGCAAAGGCCGATTGCTCTGCAGCAATCCGGCGGCTGATGCCCTGTTGCCTGAAATCCACCGCCAGGCCATCGTCAAACTCATCCAGCAGGCGATTCAAACGCTGCTCGACTGCCGAGGCGATGTCATCGATGATCCGGCCGCCGCCGCTCCGTCATCCGTCCCGTTTTATCAATCAACGTTTCAATCGGGTCCCTCCATGTTCGGTCTGCAGGCCTTTTGGGTGAATCGCCCATCGGTGGGGCATCAGTCAAATGGGCGCCAGTCCGGGGGGCGGGCTCCGCTGGTGGCCATTCTGGTCGAGCGGGTTGCGGCGGTTCGATCCGGCCGGGGGCGGGTGGAGAACGCCCGGCGCCGTTTCCAGCTTTCGCCCCGGGAGCTGGAGGTGATCCAGGCCCTGCGCATCGGGATGAGCGACAAGGAAATCGCCGTGAGTTTGGGCATCAGCTTTGACACCGTCCGGGACTACCTGAAGACCATCCGCCGCAAACTGGGCGTCTCCGCCCGCGCGGCCATCGTGAACACCGTCACCACCGCCTGACCGTTTTTCCATCCGCAAGGCCGATCGACGATATTAACCCACTCATTTGAGTGGGTTGATTTGGCAAGATTCTTCCGCTATGCTCGGCGGGTTTGATCACCCGAGGGGCGGCCCCATGATTCGCGTCATGGTAGGGACGACAGCATCCTTTCAATCCGGTTCCAACGGCCCGGGTCTGGTATATTTCCAGCGGCGCCCAAACGCATTTTCCCCGCCACGATCACTTCAGCGATTCGAGCAGTCATCGAAGCAGTTCAGGGAGGTTCAGGCCATGCGACACCAGACCGAGACACTCACGATCGTCCGCCATCAGCGGGCGGGCCGCTCATTAGCGGCCTCCCGCACGCTCTTGGTGGGGTTACTGGGTATTCTGTGCTGGAGCGCAACGCTGGCACCGGCGTGGGCGCAGAGCCCGATCGGCTGGTGGAAGCTGGACGAGACCAGCGGCACCACGGCGCTGGATTCTTCGGGAACCAGTCCTGCCAGCCCGGGCACCAACAGCAACGCGACCGTCAATCAACCCGGTCAAGTCGGCACGGCCTACTCCTTCAACGGAACGAGTGCCTATGTGGCCATTCCCAACAATGCGCCGTTGCAACTGAACAGCGGAACGGTGGAGGCCTGGATCAAAACCAGCAGTCCTGGGACCAATTACCGGGGTATTGTGGTCAAGCAGAGCGCTTATGGGTTGTTCCTGTACAACAGTCAGTTTGGGCTGTATTCATGGGGCGGTACGCCCGCCTTCCGGAACACCGGGCTGAATCTGGCCACATTGGGCGGAACGGGGCTATGGCATCATGTGGCGGCGACCTTTCAGAGTGGGGTCACCAACGGCACCATTCTCTATGTTGATGGGAGTGCGGTGCTCACCACGACCATGACCGTGTCCAATCAAACCGTGGGGGTCGCCATCGGCAACGGCGTCCCCTCAACCAGTCAGTCCCAGTATTTTAATGGGGTGATCGATGAGGTCAAGGTGTTCAGCGCCGTGCTGGCTCCCAGTGTGGTGTGCACGGAGGCGGGCAAGACATGGAATGGATCCAGTTGCGGAAGCGGTGACACGACCCCGCCGACGATCTCGGCGGTGACGGCGGGGAGTCTCACCAACTCGGGGGCGACCATTACCTGGACGACGAACGAGGCCGCCGACACCCAGGTCGAATATGGGACGACGACGAGCTACGGGAGCAGCACGCCCCTGGTGACGACTCTGGTGACGAGCCACAGCCAGACGCTCTCCGGCCTGGCCGCCTCCACCCTGTACCACTACCGGGTCAGGAGCAAGGACGCGGCGGGGAACCTGGCGACCAGCGCCGATGCGATGTTTACGACCAGTGCGGCGGCCACCTACACAGTGACGGTGAGCAAGGCGGGGGGCGCGGCCAGTATCGGCACGGTGACGTCCAACGTGGGCGGGATCAATTGCGGGGCGACCTGCACCTCGAGCGGGCTGGCCAGCGGCACCTCCGTGACCCTGACGGCCAGTGCCACGGGCACGTCGTATGCCTTCTCCGGCGCCTGCACGAGCAGCTCGAGCACCTGCATGTGGATCTTGGGCAGCGCAAACGCGAGCGTGACGGTGACCTTTACGGACACCCAGGCGCCCGGGCTCCCGGGGACGCCGACCTTCAGCGGGGTGACGAGCAGCGGGCTGACGGTCAGCTGGCCGGCGGCCGCGGACAACGTGGGGGTCACCGGCTACCGGCTGGAGCGGTGTCTGACCGCGTCGTGCACTTACGCGCAGATCGCGACGCCGACCACGACGAGCTACACCGACTCGGGGCTGACGGCGAGCACGAGCTACACCTACCGGGTGCGGGCCGTGGACGCGGCGGGGAACCTGAGCGCATATTCCGGCACCGGCACGACCTTGACCAGCGGATCCGGCACCCAGGCCTGGCAGCCCAGCGGGACGGCGGATATCGCCTATACCACGGGCAATGTCGGCATCGGGACGACGAGTCCTTCATCCAGATTGCACGTGCTGGATAACACCAACAATGGCACCGCCCTAAAGATTGTACAGACTAATGCCACTGCCAGTAATGGATTGACCATTCAGACGCAGACAACTTCGGCCGGGGATGCTGCGCTGTATGTGACTCCAGGAGGAGGGACTATTCCGGGACTCATTGTAAGAAACAGTGGCAACGTGGGCATCGGAACGACGGGGCCGGCAAGGAGCCTCCATGTGTACGGCACCACAGGCAATCTGCTCAAGATCGAGAATAACGGCACGGGTAATGCCGTGATGGAAATACAGTCGGACAACAACGCACAGACTGCGGTCAACTTCCTCGATTCGGCGGGTTCCGCGCAAGGACAGATTGCCTATTATCAGGGTACAGCAAACAACTACATGCGGTTTACCACCCTGGGCACGGAACGAATGCGCATTGACAGCAGCGGTAACGTCGGCATCGGCGGGGCGCCGAGTACGATAGCCACCACCAAGTTACAGGTGACTGGTGATGCGAACTTCACCGGCACGGTGACCGGTGGCAACATTGTCGCCAATTATCAAGACGTGGCTGAATGGGTGCCGTCACCTGCGCCACTGGCCTCTGGCACCGTGGTGATCCTCGATATGGAGCACAACAACCAAGTCATCGCCTCCACCCACGCTTACGACACCAAAGTGGCGGGTGTGATCTCCGAGATGCCCGGGTTGCTCCTGGGTGTAGCCGGAGAGAACAAGGTCAAAGTCGCCACCACGGGCCGGGTCAGGGTGAAGGTGGACGCAAGTAAGAGCGCCATCAAGGTGGGTGATTTGTTGGTGACCAGCGATAAACCTGGAGTAGCGATGGTGTCCCAGCCGGTTGATGTCAACGGTGTGTCGATGCACCGGCCCGGCACGATTGTCGGCAAAGCTCTGGAGCCGCTGGCCGAGGGTGAAGGGGAGATTCTGGTGCTGTTGAGCTTGCAGTGATGGAAGAAGGTTGACCAGAAATGAAATTATGGTGCGATTGCTCAGCCATGGTTATGGGCCGCCCTCTCTTGTGTGCAAGAGTGTCCTGTTCGAGGGTGTAATGGGTCCAGTCGACACACCAACGCGAATCAAGTGGGGAATCTCCACGTGGTTTGCAGTAGGGCTGTTGCTGACCGCCCTTGCCGCGTCTCCTCGAGCTTGGGGGGCGGAAGAGCTGCAGCCCATTCTGCTGACGGGTTCCGCCACCTACTCCGTTCCCATTGTGGTTCCGCCCGGCACCAATGGCATTCAGCCCAATTTGAGTCTTGTCTATAACAGCGATATGGGTAACGATGCGATCGGGCAGGGATGGGATTTAGCAGGCCTCGGCTACGTCGAACGGTTGGGGCCTAATTACAGTCCCGCGCCGACCTATTTTGGCAATGACACCTACCGGTTGAATTTCGGTGGCGGCAGCTACAAGCTTGTGTCCACCGGCACGGATTCTTCCGGAACGACCACGTACCGCACCGAGATCGACAGCCATCTTCGGATCCAGCATTTTGATGATTACTGGGTTGTCACGGATCAAGGCGGGACGCAATATTTCTTCGGACAGAACTTTTATTCTCAACAGCGGACCAATCAAAATTCCGTTACAAATCAGGAAGAGCCCTTTCTTTGGTACCTTGACCAAGTGATTGATGCGCATCAGACCTCCATGACGGTCGAGTACAACTTTCTGGGAGCGCTTTCCCAGGGATCCAGGCGGTATCGCAATCATGTCCGCGAGATTCTGTATAGCCAGGGGCCGACTCTTTTGTGCAGCCCGTCTTCCAGGGCAAATTGTCGGAGCGTGAAGTTTCTATATGAGGGACGTGAGGATGATCTCTTCGACTACCGATCCGGCGCAGAGACTGTGACCTGGAATCGGCTTCAGGCGATCGAGGTAAAATTGGGCAGTCAGTTGGTGCGCAAGTATGTTCTTGGGTACGATCCGAGTCCCGTAACAGCCAGGGGGCTTGCTCCCGTCTCGCAACTGACGTCGATCACCGAGTACGGCCCCGGGGGTGCCAACCTGCTGCCCCCACGGAAGTTTGCCTATCATGTCGACGGCAACAAGGACAATCTCGATCTTGCTGCAATAAACATGGGGAACCCTCCGCCATTTGAATTGTCATACTGCAGTCTTGTGGCGGACATGAACAACGACGGCCTCATCGACGTGGTCACAACGACCATTTCCAATGACAATCCCATGTATGTCCAGGAAAACCAAGACGGTCAAAGTTTTAAGTCGCAGGTGTCAATCCCGGGCCAGTACCCGACATTCTGTCCCATTGAATTTGTGCCTGTAACCATTAATGTTCCGGTCACGCATACTTATACGGCTCGAGATGATTATGGTCAGCCAATGACCCATGTTGTGACCGGAAGCGGCGCACAAGTCGATTGGATTCCGGTGGTCACGCGCGCCCACGATCTGGTGGTGTTGGATTTTGATGGTGACGGTTTGCCCGATCTGTTGTATGGCCACACTGCCCAATCGTCGGGGTGGGGATGGTGGCGGAATCTTGGCAATAATGTCTTTTCCCCCAAGCAAAGCGTGACCAATCCTCCCGCGTTTGTGCTCAATGAAGCCGGCGTTCGTTACGCCGACATGGACCAGGATGGACTGATCGATATCGTGCGTTTGGAGAATCTGGGTGGGAGTGACAGCACCGGGACCTGGACGTTCAAGCTCTCATGGTGGCGGAACCTCGGCCGTGATTCATCAACCAACGCGCTTCAATTCTCACAAACGGCGACCATTCTGAACAACTTACAGATTTATGTGACATACCCGCAAGGTAAAGGTCTGACACCCTTTGATCAATTTGCGGTGTTCCAGGCCAATATGATGAGCATCTTAAATCTTTTGGATATGAATCGGGACGGCATGCCAGACCTCGTGTGGCCTGCCGTGGAATCCCTTTCTTCTGGCACCGCAACCATGCGCTATTATTATTATCCCCTCAATGGGAGGTCCGCAGGCGCGCTTGTGACGATGAGCCCGGGCCTCGTTGTAGAAACGACGGTTAAGTACCCCTTTGTTGAGCTCAACCGGCTGGCTGATATGAACGGCGACGGCTGGCCCGATCTGTTGTCGGGCATTCCCAACAACTATTCCTATTACCCGGGCCAGGGGGGGAATGGTACGTTCGGTGCCAAGGTGACTCTCGGCCAATCCCCATCGAGGTATCTAACCAGTTCAAACGACGTCAATAGTTTTGTCAATAACATGATGTTAACCGACATGAACGGGGATGGGTTTATCGACATTCTGCAGGGAGATGCCAGCGCCTACCGTTCATACCGCATGACGATGACGGACAATCACCAGAAGCTGGAGACGGTGACCACCCCAATGGGCGGCTTCATGACCGGTGCCTATCAAAATCTGCGTGATAACGGAATCAACAAGTGGGTGCTGCGTCAGATTACCCATAACAATGGCCTGGGACAATCCTGGGCCGAGGATTTCAGCTATGCTGGGGCCAAGCGGACCTATTGGCCGAAGAATGAGTTCCGAGGCTATCGGACGGTAACGGCGACCGATCCGCCTGATCATAACGGACTCCGCCACACGACCACCACAATGTTCAACCAAGAGGATGTGAAAAAGGGGAGGGTGGAAAAGATCGAAATCGCCGGCGCTCCGGCGATTTCCGGTGATCCCCCCCCGCCGTTCAGCGCAACAACGTACGCCTATCAGGAAACGCAAAACAGTCCGGCGCAGGGGGTTCACCAGGTCAATCTGACGTCAGAAACCGTGGTGACGTATGATGGTGATGCCGCGACGTCGAAAACCAGCCAGACGACCTATGCCAACTTTGACGCCTACGGTCATCCCAGAAGCGTCACCAAGTCGGGGACCGGCACTGCCTCCCGTATCGTTACGACCAGCTATCTTGAAAATGCCGATGCCTATATCGTGAACCGACCGGCCTCTACCGTCACCACCATTGGGGGAGTGAATGTCAACGCGACCTGGTTCTCATACGATGATCTTGCCGAGGGGATAAAACCCAGCAAAGGAGATGTTACACAAGAGAGATATTATCTGTCCGGCGCGCCGGCATCAGACTACCCCGTAGTAACACATGTGTATGATTACGCCGGCAACCTGCTGGGTCATATTGACGCAAAAGAAAACCTGTGTCCGATCACACGTCCAACTGGCTTCTGGTTCGGACTCTATACAACCAAGATCGATTACGATGACCTGTTCAAGGCGTTTCAGGTGGCAGAGTACAACGCGTTATGTCAATCAATGACGATGAATTATTGGGGGCTGAACACCACCCTGACAATACCAACTACAGGTCCCCTGGCTGGAGCGGTGGCTGTTCCGGGACTGCTGGCTACGGTCGCCGATCCGAATGGCGTGAAAACGGACACCTATTATGACGATCTGGGACGACCCAAAGGCACGGTTACTCCCCCCGATAGCACCGACGCGCCCACCACGCTCTGGAGTTACACGAATTTCATCGACACCGATACGGACGGCAATCCGGCCACGCCGCTGGTCAGGACACCCGCCTCGACCAAGCAATCACGGCGCGAGTCGACCAGTTCGACGCTGGATCGTTATACATATATCGATGGTTTTGGGCGCGTCGTCCAAACTAAACGTGAAGCGGAAAACGGTCAGTGGATCACCACCGACACCTTTTACAATACCCGGGGATTGGTGGAGTCCGTCTCCATTCCCTATTTGACGGCCGGCAGCGCCTATTCCCAGCCGGATACCACCAAGCCCAAGACCAGAACCCTGTATGATGTGATGCGTCGTCCGATCGAAGTGCAAAATCCCGATCATTCCACGTCAAGCCCTAACAAGCGCATGATCCAATATCAGGATTGGGTGGTGACGGAAACAAATGAGAAAGGGATTGCGACTGTCCGGGAGTTCGACGCGCTCGGGCGGCTGATACGCGTGACGGAACCGTCGCCGGGCGGGACAACGCTCTACAGGTATGACAATGTCAGCAGCGCGGGCCACACGATTCAAAAAATCACGGACGCGCAGAACAATGTGACGACCATGTGGTTTGACACCCTGGGACGCAAGGTCGCATCCTCAGATCCGGACATGGGAGGGTGCGGAGATCTAACGGTCGTGGCCCCCGCCAATTTTTC
>JACQCB010000138.1 GCA_016201805.1 Nitrospirota bacterium
ATGGCGGCAGACATGAACGCCTGGCTCCGTCCACCCAGCGTCGTTCCCGTCTCCAGCGGCTTCCCCAGCGCCATCCTGAGCACCTGATAGAGAAGCGTGGCAAAGGCCAGGGTCAGGAGCGACAGCAATCCGTAGGCCACCGCCGGCGCCGCGGCATAGGCGCCGATCGCAATTAGCACTTCGCTGACGAAGAGCCCGAACGGGGGCA
Source organism: Nitrospirota bacterium (assembly GCA_016201805.1). Taxonomy (GTDB): domain Bacteria; phylum Nitrospirota; class Nitrospiria; order Nitrospirales; family Nitrospiraceae; genus SCVQ01. Next base: position 209 of record JACQCB010000138.1, read on the forward strand.
TGCCGGAGAGCGCCACCCCAGCCACCAGGATGGCGCCACCCGCGAGCGGCATCTGCCGCAGGAGCCCCGGTACCCGCTCCAGCATCTTGTGCTCGTGCCGCAGCAGCACGAGCCCCGAGGCGTAGAACGCGATGGATTTGGCCAGCGCATGGTTCAGCAAGTGCCAGAGCGCGGCGAAGACGCCAGCCCCGCCGATGCCGAAGCCGATGAGCACGACCCCGATGTGCTCGATGCTCGAATAGGCGAAGAGCCGTTTATAGTCCCGCTGCACGAGCAGGAACACCGCCGCGATGGCAACGGAGAGGAACCCCATCCCCACCATGAGCTTTCCGGAGAACGAAGGTCCGACCGTCCGATCCGCCACGGCCTTGAATCTCAGAATGGCATAAACCGCCACCGCCAGCATGTTGGCCGAGAGCATGGCGCTCACCGGCGTGGGCGCCTCGGCGTGCGCGTCGGGCAGCCAGGTGTGCATCGGAGCCACGCCGGCTTTCGTTCCGTAGCCGATCAACACGAACACGAAGGCCACCTTGATTGCAGTCGGGTCGAGGGTGTCCGCCACCCGATACAGCTCAGACCAGCGGAGGGCTTCGCTCGTGACGCCCAGCACATGCTCCGAGGAGTAGTAGACCAGGATCGTCCCGAACAGCGCCAACGCAATGCCCACCGAGCTGAGGACCACATACTTCCAGCCCGCCTCCAGCGCCGCCTTTCTGCGATCAAATCCGATCAGCAGGGCCGCTGAGAGCGTCGAGCCCTCGACGGCGATCCACATGATCGCTACGTTCTCCACATTCACCGCCGTCAACATCGCGGCCAGGTACAGATCAAACAGGCAGAAGAACTGCCGGTACCGACTCATGGAGACGTGGCCTCGGTCCAGCTCCTCGCCCAGGTAGCCTACCGCGTAGAGCGTACCGGTCCCTCCCACCGCGCCGATGATCAGGTCCATCCAGGCGCTCATCACATCAGCTTGGAGGAGCAGACCGACCGAGGCCTGTCCGTCCGTCACAACCCGCTCGACAACGAGTGTCGAAGCGGCCAGCAGGGTACCGGCTTGCCCGCACTGCAGTGCCTCCACGAGACGTCGGTCGCGGAACGCCAGGCTCCCGAGGCTGGCGAGGACAGGCACCACAATCAGCACAAGAAGGGGCCAGGCCATCGTTATTCCTTCAGGACGGTGAGTTTGCTCGTATCTACGCTGTCGAAGGCGTCCTGGATCCGGTGGGTGTAAATGCCGACGATCAGCCCCGCGACCAGCACGTCGAAAAACACGCCCAGCTCCACGATAAGCGGCATGCCGTAGGCGGCCGCCGTTGCTCCCAGGAACAGGCCGTTTTCCATCACCAAGAACCCAACCACCTGGGTCACCGCCTTCTTGCGGGCGATCATCGTGAAGAAGCCGATCAGTACGATGGCCAGCGCAATCGCCAGCGAGTCCCGAGTGAGCAAGAACCCGAGAGGGATGATGGGCTGGGTGATGAAAAAGGCCAGGATCACCAAGGCGCAGCAAATTAGAAGCCCTGCGGGGACATTGATATTCATCTGCAGCTCGCGGGTCACGTTCAGCCGCTCGATCACCTTCTTGAGGATGCGCGGAAGCACGATGGCCTTGATCACCACTGTCAGCGCGGCCGCGACGTAGATGTGGTGGATGCCCGTGAGGAACGCGACGAGGGCCGCCGTCGCGGCCAGGAAGACCGACTGCAGCGCGAAGAGATCTACGCAGGCCGAGAGCCGCCGCTGCGCCACGATGGCAAAGCAGGTCAGCAGGAGCAGCGCCGAACAGAGATCCACCATCTGTGATCCGATATGAGGAGGAATCTGAAGCACGTCAGCCCCGTAAAATATAGAAAAACACCAACGCCAACAGCGCCAGGACAAACGCGACACCTAAGAGTTCTGGGACCCGGAACAGGCGCAGCTTGGCGAACATGGATTCGACCACCCCGATCAACACCGCCAGCCCGGCCACCTTCACGACGTAGACCGCCAGGCCTAGGCTGATCGCCACCGGGGTGATGCTGGTCGCGATCCCCCAGGGGGCAAACACGTTGGCAATCAGGGTCAGGAACACCAGCAGCTTGATCCCCGCTGCCCACTCGACCAACGCTAGATACCGTCCGGAGTATTCGAGGACCATGGCCTCGTGGATCATCGTGAGTTCCAAGTGAGTCGCGGGGTTATCGACCGGGACGCGGCTGGTCTCGGCCAGGGTGACGATGAAAAGCGCCGCGAGGGCCATCAAATGGGGCGAGGGGTCGGTGACGATCCCTTCCATCAAGGCCGTCTTGTGTACGATCGTGCTTAGGTTGGTGGAGCCGGCGGTGAGTGCGATTGCAAAGATGGACATGATCATGGCCGGCTCCGTGAGCGAGGCTACGATCGCTTCACGACTGCTTCCCATCCCGCCGAATGCCGAACCGGCATCGAGCCCGGCCAGGATTAGAAAAAACGTCCCCAGCGCCAACAGGTAGACCAGCGCGATGATGTTGCCGGCAAAGCTCAGCGGCACCTGGGAGACAAACACCGGCACCAATAGCCCAGCGGCCAACGTGGACGCGAAGAGGATGTAGGGTGTGGCCACGAAGATCCATGACGTGGTAGTCGAAACGACCGGCTCCTTCCGGAACAGTTTGGCGAGGTCGGCATAAGGCTGGAGGACGCTGGCCCCACGCCGGCACTGGAGGCGCGCCTTGACCTTCCGGATCAGCCCCACGATGAAGGGGGAGACGGCCAGCAAGACGATCGTTTGGGCAAGAACAATGATGAGTGCCTGCACCACCGGTTCAGACCTTTCAGACGGCAACCAGAAGCAATACGACCAGGGTTACAAAGATATAGGCCAGGTACAGGTGGAGACTCCCAGCCTGAACGATCCGAAGATGGTCGGCTGTGGCTGAGAAGAAAAGAACCACCGGATCGTAGAGATATTTCTGAAACAACGGTTCGATGTAGAACTCGAACCGCCTGCGTTTGGCAAAGTAGTGAGACTCCTCCAGAAACTCTGTTTCCAGTTTGATCGTGGGCTGGTAGAGGGTGCTGAAGATCCGTTTGATCGGCTGGACGAAGCCGGTCGCGGTATATTCCATCCGAAGCGTGAGGTTGATCCCGCAGCCCCAGGTCTTGTAGTAGCGCTTCCTGAGGCGGCCGCCCAAGGCCCAGGCCAGTAGCAGGCCGAGCCCGGCTAGCGAGACCAGCATCAGAGCGAGTGCTGGCGTGGAGAGGCTGGAAAACTCCACGTTCGTCGGTGCCACGGCCCATCCATCAAGCGCCAGCACGCGGCCTTCGATCGAGACTCCGGCCAACGGCCCGGTGATCCGGTCCAGTAACGGCAGGACCACCATCGGGGCCAACCCGAGGAAGACGCAGGCGACAGCCAGCCCGCCCATTCCGACGCGCATAGTGATGGGGACTTCTTCGGCATGGCGCGCATGCGTGCTGCGCGGCAGAGCCAGGAACGACAGGCCGAAGGCCTTGGCGAAGCAGGCCAGCGCGAGCACGCCCGTGAGGGCCAGCATCGCCGCCGCGATCGGCAGGATCAGGTTCAGAAGCACCACCGGCAGGTGAAAGCTGAGAAACAGGCTCTGAAACACCAGCCACTCGCTGACGAATCCGTTGGTGGGCGGTAAGGCCGAGATCGAGACGGCCCCGACCAGGAAAAAGAATCCGGTCCAAGGCATTCGCTTGAGCAGGCCGCCGTACTCCTCCATGTTCCTGGTATGCGTGGCGTAGAGCAGCGACCCAGCCCCCAGGAACAGCAGCGCCTTAAACATCGCGTGGTTGATGGTGTGGTAGAGCCCAGCCAACAGGCCAAGCGCGGCGAATTCCTGTAATCCGTAGGTCTGAAAGATCATCCCCGCTCCAATACCCAGCAGAATGATCCCGATGTTTTCGACACTGTGGAAAGCCAGCAGGCTCTTGAGATCATGCTCCATTAGGGCATACATGACGCCCAGCAGGGCCGACACCGCGCCAACAGCCAAGATTGTAAAGCCCCACCACCAGGGGAACTGGCCGCCCAGAAAATCAAAATAGACTCGAATGAGCGCATAGATCGCGGTCTTGATCATCACCCCCGACATCAGCGCCGACACGTGCGACGGGGCGGCCGGGTGTGCATAGGGGAGCCAGACGTGCAACGGGACGATGCCGGCTTTGGTGCCGAACCCAATGAGGGCGAACAGGAATGCGAGCGTGCGCAGTCCTTCGGGCAAGGGGGATTCAGGATGACGAAAGGTCTCGAAGGAGAACGAGCCTGCTTGCTGGAAGAAAATCAAAAACGTCAGGATGATGAAGGCGGTCCCGACGTGCGTCATAATGAGGTAAAACAATCCCGCGTAGCGGACCTCTGATTTCTCATGCTCTGTCACGACCAGAAAATAGGAAACCAGCGACATCACCTCCCAGACGATCAGGAAAAAGAACCCGTTGTCGGCAATGACCACCAGCGTCATGGACAAGAGAAAGCCGTTGTAGAGAGAGCCTAGCAAGCCGAGAGAGGTCTGCCCATAGAACTTGGTGAGATAGCCGAAGGCATAGATGGAGACCGCCAAGCCGGCCAGCGAGATCGTCAGCACAAAGAAGGCCGCCAGGGGGTCGATTCTCACGGCAAAGGTGAGGAATGGGAGCGTGGAGGGAATCGAGATGGCTAAAGGTTCGGACGCGAGCAATCCGGTCAGACCAAGAACGAGCCCGAACAGGCTCGCCACAATAGCCAAGCCGTTGGCGATGAAGTTCTGAGCCCTGGGGCGCCCCGGCAGACAGGGAGGGAGAAAGATGCCGCCGGAATAGCAGGCCAGCAAACCCAAGAGTGAAATCGTCATCATCACGAAAATGTCATCCGCTAGAATATGACTTTCGAAATGTTAGCCCTTCGTCATCTCCAATTCCTGACCGGCTGCGGAGCAAGGTAGTTTGTGGTACAAGATCGGATCACCAAGCGGCAGAAGCGCCTTGCCGGTGAATGCCTGCGAAAGGCTTGCAATGGCATGATAGAACGCTAGCACGCCGATGGCCAGATGCCCCAGTCCAGGGAGTGTCTTCGAGATCAACCCCAGCCCAACGCACACGGCAGCCAAGAAGGTCAGCGTGATGACCAAATGCAGGAGACTCAATGCAATGGATCGATACGCAGTCAGGTAGACCATGACGGCCGAGAAAAACAAGTACACCAGTTTGATCGGAACATACAGCATGCCGTCAAAATTGAACGCGGTACTTTCACTGAGCAACTCGGACCCGAACACCGTGAGCCAATAGAATCCATACATCGTCAGCGCCGTCCCGCCGAGTTGCTCATTGTAGCGGATATCAGTGAATCCGGCCAGCAATTGAACAAGCCCCCCAAAGACCATCGCGATGACGAAAACCCCGACCTTGTCCTCCTCGCCGATCAGCTTGAGCTGCGCCATTCCCAACGTCAGCGCCCCCACGGCAAGGCCGAACAATCCGATGGCGAGCACATCAATACGGCGGATACAGTTGTCCTCTTTTTGCATCTTCCCTCTTTGGTTGACGGCAGTTTGCTTAAAACGGACAGGTGGGATGAATCGGGGCACTCAGCCAAACCCGGATTCACAGGTCAACATGCTGAGAAGAAGAACCTTTCGAGGAGGCGAGAGGTTAAGGTTTCTGCAACTCCAGCGTCGGGACAATCCGGGACTGGGCGTCCTCGGTGATGCTCTACCGGACAGAGGGGTTGTTGATCATCTGGTTGGCATAGAGCCGCCCGCTCGGAGCGGGAATCGGCATCGCCAGCTTCTCCGTGTTCAGTGAGCCTGCTTTTGGATCATCGGATCGATTTCCCTCTTCGTTTCCTCGGTCACGCTGTAGCGAGTGTACGCATGATCCAACACCTCGTTGGCGTAGAGCCGCCCGGTCGGGGCCGGGACCGCGATGTTGGCCTCCACTGTTCCCTTCGGGCCGATGGTGACGGTTTGCTCGATCGCGGTCCGGATATAGGGATGCCAGACGACCAGCTTATAGG
>JACQCB010000139.1 GCA_016201805.1 Nitrospirota bacterium
CCGCTCAAGCAGCCGGAGAGGGCGATGAGTCCTTCATGATGTTGCGCCAGCAGCTCCTTGTCCATCCGTGGCTTGTAGTAGAAACCTTCCAGATAGGCCTTGCTGACCAGCTTGATCAGGTTCTGATACCCGGTCTTGTTGGCGGCCAGGAGAATGAGGTGATAGTAGTCGTTGTGGGCGAGATGGCCTTCTTTGCTCAGCCGGCTGCCGGGGGCCAGATACGCTTCGCAGCCGATGATGGGCTTGACGCCTCCGGCCTTCGCTTTTTGGTAGAACTCCACCGCGCCGAACATGTTGCCATGGTCGGTGATCGCGACCGCCGGCATGCCGAATCCCTTGACCTGCTGGATGAGCGGGTCAATCTGATTGGCCCCGTCCAACAGGCTGTACTGCGTATGAAGGTGTAGGTGGACGAATTGGGAAGACACGGGAGGAAACCTCGGTGACAGATTGTAGTCGGAGTCCAGCAGGATGTCAATGAAAAGGGATGGGCAGGAGGGGTGGCGTGGCTAAGTCCCTCGGAAGACACGGCCGGCTCACCACTCGCCGGTGTGCGCAAACGTGACGCTCCTTATCCGTCGCGTCGCGCACCTCGCGCAACGCGCGACCTCAGAAGGAAAAGGAAGTAGGGAGCACCAGGCTGCCATTTTGCTCGCAGAGCCCGCACGATCAGAATGTGCTCGCTCGATGCGCGCAGTGAAGGACAGCCTGGCAGCTCCCTAGTAGGCTGACGATGAAATAGAGAAAGCGCAGTTAGGGATCAGCCACACCACCCATGGTCAGATTTGAATTGCCTCACGACGTTAGAACTGCCGGGGTCAAGGCAAACGAAGCCTCAAAATCTGCTGGCAGCCACTTGTCTTGAACTCTGTGAGATTGATCTGCTATTCTGACGCCGCTTTTCAGTGGCGTGGGAGCGTGGCAGTTGGCACGGATGGCGTAATACGGGGGATTGAGCGATGGGCGGGGTCAAGCGGGCGTTAATCAGCGTGTCAGATAAGACCGGCGTTGTCGAAATGGCCAAGGGGCTGGTTTCGTTGGGGGCTGAAATTCTCTCCACGGGCGGGACGGCCAAGACTTTGCGGGAGGCCGATGTCGCTGTGACCGACGTGGCCGCCTATACCGGATCGCCTGAAATCCTGGATGGCCGGGTCAAGACCCTGCATCCGAAAATCCACGGCGGCCTCCTGGGCCGACGCTCGGTTCCCAAACACGTCGCCGAGATGCAGCAACAGGGGATCGGTCCCATCGATGTGGTGGTCGTGAATCTCTATCCCTTCGAGGCGGCGATCGCCAAGTCGGACTGCACCTTCGAGCATGCGATCGAGAACATCGATATCGGCGGACCGTCCATGCTGCGCTCTGCGGCGAAGAACCATGAGGATGTGCTGGTCGTGGTGGACCCGACCGACTACAGCCGAGTGCTGGACGCGATCGGCGGCGGTACGGCGACCTCCGCGCTCCGGCGCGAACTGGCCGCGAAAGTCTTCCAGCACACGGCCCGTTACGACAGTCTGATCGCCGCCTATTTGGAGCGGCAGACGCACAGTGCGCAGGCCAAGTTCCCCGCGATCCTCTCGCTCCAGTTCGAGCGTGTGGAGACCCTGCGATACGGTGAGAACCCGCACCAGCAGGGGGCCTTTTATCGCGAGTTGGGTTCGCGCGAACCCTCTGTGTCCCATGCGAAGGTTCTGCATGGGAAAGCCATGTCGTACAACAATTACCTGGATGCCAATTCGGCTCTGGAATTGGCGAAAGAATTCAGCGAGACGGCCGCTGTGATCGTCAAGCACAATAACCCCTGCGGGGTGGCGCTTGGCGCGAGTCCGGTGGAGGCCTACGCGAAGGCGCGCGAGACCGATCCGGTGTCGGCGTTCGGCGGGGTGATCGCCTTTAATCGACCGGTCGATCTGGCTGCGGCCAAGGAAATCACCTCCACCTTCGTCGAGGTCGTGGTGGCGCCGGGTTATCGCGACGACGCCCTGGCGGAGTTGAAGCGCAAAAAAGACCTTCGGCTGTTGGATATCGGGCCGCTTTCAACGGAGACACGCGCCGGGCTGGATCTGAAAAAACTGGTCGGGGGGCTCATCGTGCAGGATCGGGACTTGGGGGCCCTCGCCGACCTGCGGACGCTCGCGGTTCCGACGAAGCGCAAGCCTACGGATGAGGAGTACGCGGCCTGTGCCTTTGCCTGGAAGGTCTGCAAACACGTGAAGTCGAACGCCATCGTCTATGCGCGGGCCGGGCAGACGGTCGGGATCGGCGCCGGACAGATGAGCCGAGTTGATTCGGTGAAACTGGCCGGGATGAAGGCGGTGCTGCCGGTCAAGGGCTGCGTGATGGCCTCGGATGCGTTTTTTCCGTTTCGGGACGGGCTGGATGCAGCGGCGCAGGCCGGCATCGCGACGGTGATTCAGCCCGGCGGCTCGATCCGCGACCAGGAAATCGTGACGGCTGCGGACGAGCATCGGATGGCGATGATTCTGGCCGGCATGCGACACTTCCGTCATTGATCGGGCCGACCGGCCTCGAAA
>JACQCB010000140.1 GCA_016201805.1 Nitrospirota bacterium
GCGGCAAGTAGCGTTGAACCACCGGCGGATAGTCCACGATTGGCACCATGCGGTCTCCTCCCCAATGGAATCGTTGAACCATCGGGGAGTAGGCCCAGTGTAGATCATAGGGGGAAATCGGTCAATTTGCATGAGTCGTGTCAGTAACACAGCGTGTGCCATCCTCACGAAGCCCCCAAACCGAGTTTCTTCAGCACTTCCTCCAGCTCGCGGTTCGCGGCCTCCTGTTCTTCCTCAGCCTCGCGGAGCTCGACCACCGCTTCGTCCAGCGGAAGAACTTCGGTCTGCTCGCCGGTGGAAATGTAACGGCTTGGTGAGAGGTTATAGTCGTTCTTCGCCACATCGGCAGTTGTTATGACAGCGGAGAGGCCGTCCATGGCTTTCCATTTCAGGTAGGCATCGGCCAAAGCGGCTATGTGTTTATCATCCAAAAAATTCTTAGGCCGGCCTTTGCTGAACTGCTTCGAGCCGTTGATAAGCAGGATCTGGCCGGGATGCTTCTTGCGCCGATTGAGCACGAGGATGATACCTGGTGCGGTGGTGTTGTAAAAAAGATTCTCCGGCAGGAGGAAAACCGCCTCAACGAGATCGGCTTCGACAAACGCCTTGCGGATATCGCGCTCTTTGTTCAAACCCTGGTTGCCACTGCCGCGGCTGACTGCGCCGGTATCCAGTACCACGGCCAGCTTGCCGGTATCGGAGAGCGACGCAACCATGTGCTGGACCCAGCCCCAGTCGGCGCTGGAAGTGGGCGGCATGCCACGGCCAAAGCGATCAAAGGTGTCGTTCTCATACGTAGTAGCCGGGAACTTCTGGTTCCACATTGGATTAGCCGTGACGAGATCAAAATGCCGGAGCGAGCCTTTGGCGTCGGTGAAGGCGGGCCGATGCATCGTGTCGCCCAGGGCGATGTCGGCCTCCATGTCGTGGATGACAGCGTTCATACGCGACATGGCGAACTTATCGGCGCCGATATCCTGGCCAAACAGGCGCAGCGGGGCGACTTTCGGAGGCAGTCGCTTCGAACCGTTTTTGGCTACGCCGTACTTTTCGATCAAGCGGAGGTGGGCCTTAATCAACAACCCACCCGAACCGCAGCATGGGTCATAGACGGCCTGCCCCGGTTCCGGATTAAGGACGAGCGCCATCAGACGCGCTGCTTCCGGCGGCGTAAAGAACTCGCCGGCTGAGGACCCCGAACCTTCGGAAAACTTACGAAGGAGATACTCGTAGGCGCGGCCGAAGAGGTCAGGCTCCACGTCTGTAAGACCCAAGCGGTGCTGGCCCAGTCTCCCCACCAGGGCCGCCAACCGGTCGTCATCAAGAATTCGCTGACCGGAAGTGGTCGCGTTGAAGTCAGTCACATCAATGACGCCGGATAGACGAGGATTCTCCCGGGCTACGGCGCGAATAGCATCGGTGAGATACTCACCCAAGCCGGTGGTCCTACGAGCAATCTCAGGCCAACGGGCCTTGGGCGAGATAAAGAAGCGGACAAGTTTATGGTCTTTCTCGACGATCTTGAGCGCGGCGGCCTCGGAGCCGAACTCCGACGCGAGATGTTTGACTTCATCCTCAAAAACGTCCGAAAGCCGTTTGAGGAAGATGAGCGGTAGGATGTAATCCTTGAATTTGGGAGCATCTACCGGCCCGCGAATGACGCAGGCGGCTTCCCAAAGCCAAGACTCTAACGCCGAAATATCCAGACGTTTTCCATCCACCGACATTAGTGATCTCCTTAACCGTTCCATTATACCGCCCTCACACGTCCTGCCAGGCATCGCATTGTTTCCGGTACGGGCAGCTCGGACAAGTGAAGTTGGGGTTGGGATAGAACAGGTCGGACTGGATCCCCTTGGCGACGTGGCCCAGGAGCTTGAGGAACCGGACATGGTCGCGTGGGGCGCGGACCGCCGGAAGGTGGAGCACCTTGGGCGTTTTCGTGCGGACCATCACGTCGAGTCGGAGACCGGCTTCCGGTTGACCTTGGGTAAGCCGGTGCGCCAGGGAGTAGGCGGTCAGTTGGAAATCTTGCCTCACCTGCTCCGGCGTCGGGGCTCGCTTGGTGGTCTTGTGGTCAATGATGAGGCCGCCGGAGTCCACCAGGTCTATCCGACCGACAAAGGTGTAGGGTGCGTTCTCGAAGGCCAACTCGAACTTTTCTTCGACCCTCTGGGGCTGGATGGCGGGAGAGACGGTGGAGTGGTAGTGGCCGACAATGCGAACTCCCTCATCCTTGATCTGGCCGGGTTTTTCCTCTTGGTCGAATGCGGTCTCAGGAACCTGCGTTTTCCAGGCATCACTGAAAGCATCGGTCACCTGACCGATCGGCAGGTCTTCCCTGCTCTGCACCTTCTGCGCGAAGTTCACCTCCAGCGCCGAATGGACAGCCGTGCCCAAGGCAAGCTCCGGGGATTTCGGAGCGGGCAAACGCTGGACGTACCGGTAGAAATACTTGAGCGGACACAGCAAGTACGTCTTGACCTGGCTGACCGACAGGTGCCGTTGTTCCATCACAGTTCCTCCAAAAGAAAAGGGGTGGGCCCCGACAACGGGACCCACCCCTACGGTGGGATGAACGTCAGGCCGCAAGCGCCTTGAGCTCATCGATCTTCTGGCTGGCCTCACCCATGGTGAGAGCTTCCAGCCTTTCCAGCCAGACCCCCTTTTGTTTGGCAAGCCGCCCAATCA
>JACQCB010000141.1 GCA_016201805.1 Nitrospirota bacterium
CCCTCACTGCCATTGGCCGAAATTCCGGATGATGGACAGTCCAACCGTCTGACTCTTCTCAGGATGAAACTGGCAGGCAAAAATATTCTCCCGCCAGATGCTCGACGCAAACGGCACGCCGTACTCCGTCACGCTGCAGACGACCGACGGCTCTTGCGGCTCGACATAGTAGGAATGGACGAAATAGAAGTAGGCTCCCGTTTCGATCCCCCGCAGAGGCGGCGCGGGACGCGTGACGCTCAGCGCATTCCACCCCATATGAGGCACCTTGAGGCAAGCCGCCGGCTTGCCGGACGTATCCGATGCAGCTGCGGACTCCGGACCACGGGGGGGCGGAAATCGTTTGACCCGACCCGGCACGATGTCCAACCCCTTGTGGAGGCCGAACTCCTCGCTCTCGGTAAAGAGGAGTTGGAGGCCCAGACAGATTCCCAAAAACGGCTTTCCGCTGGCAATGGCCTTCCGGATAGGCTCGATCAAGCCGTATTGTTGCAGGTTCGCCATGCAGTCGGCAAAGGCCCCGACCCCCGGCAACACGACGTGGCTGGCATCGGCGATCACGTGGGACTCCCTCGTCACCACAGCTTGATGCCCGACGGCTTCAAAAGCCTTCTGGACGCTTCGGAGATTCCCCATGCCGTAGTCGATGATGGCGATCATTGCCCCTCTGCGGCAGGCGCGAGGCAATAGGCGCTAGGCGATGGGCTAAAAGAAGCTCCCGGCCTATCGCCCATAGCCTTTTGCCTATAGCTTTCCCTTCGTCGAGAGCACGCCGACGACCCGCCCGTCGATTGACGTGGCTTGGTCGAGGGCCTTGGCCAAGGCCTTGAACACCGCTTCCAGGATATGGTGCGGGTTGCGGCCATACATCAAATTGACGTGCAGGTTCATGCCGGCATGAGTCACCAAGGCCTGGAAAAAATCCTCGAAGAGGCCGATGTCGAAGGCCTTGATGCGCCGCTGCGGCAACTCCACCCGATAGACCAGATAGGGCCTGCCGCTGAAATCCACCGTGACTTGCGCCAGGGTTTCGTCGAGGGGAACCGAGGCGAAGCCGAACCGACGGATGCCGGTCTTCTTGCCCAAGGCTTGCTTGAAGGCCTCGCCCAACACGATCCCGACATCTTCGACGGTGTGGTGGTCGTCCACCTCCGTGTCGCCCTTGGCCTTGACGGTCAGGTCGAAGAACCCGTGCTTGGCCAAGAGGGTCAGCATGTGGTCCAGGAACGGAATCGTGGTCTTGACCCGCCCCTGTCCGCTGCCGTCCACCGTCAGCGCCAGCCGGATCTGCGTTTCCGTGGTCCGCCGATCAACGGTGGCGCGGCGCGGGACGCGCGCGGAACCGGACTTGCCCGACGTCTTACTCATGACAGCCTGCTCTCCAATGATTTGGCATGCGCATCGAAGCCCTCCATCTGCGCCATGCGTGCGACATGGTCTCTCACTTTCACCAATTCCTCTTTGCTGTAGGCGACGATGTTGCTCTTTTTGACATAGTCGTCGAACGACAGCGCAGAAAAGAACCGGGCCGTTCCGCCCGTGGGCAACACGTGATTGGGACCGGCGACGTAATCGGCCACGGCGGGCGGCGTGTACCGGCCCAAGAAGAGCGCTCCGGCGTGCCGCACTTTTTCAAGATAGTCGAAGGGCCGGTCCACCGACAACGCCAGGTGTTCGGCCGCGATCTCGTTGGCCAGGTCAATCGCCTCCTCCATCGTGCCGACGACGAAGGCCACCGCATGGCGCCCGATGGACTTTGCCACGATCTTCTGCCGGCTGAGCCGTTTCACCTGCTCCCCGACCTGCCGGACCACTTCCTTGGCCAGGCGGGCAGAGGTGGTGACCAGACAGACCCTGGCCTCCTCGTCGTGCTCCGCTTCGCAGAGCAAATCCGCGGCCACGTGGGCCGGATTGGCGGCGTCGTCCGCGATCACCAGCAGCTCACTGGGGCCGGCCACCATATCGATGTCCACCGTGCCATAGAGCAAGCGCTTGGCCGTGGCGACGTACATGTTCCCGGGACCGACGATCTTGTCCACACGCCCGATGGTTTTGGTCCCGTAGGCCATGGCGCCGATCGCCTGCACGCCCCCGATTCGATAGACTTCGTCCACCCCGGCGATGTCGGCCGCCACGAGCAGGTAGGGGCTGATGCCGGCCTTGGAAGTCGGCGTACACATGACCACCCGCTTCACCCCGGCCACCTTGGCGGGGATCGCGCACATGAGGACGGAGGAGGGATAGACCGCCTTGCCGCCCGGCACGTAGATCCCCACCGCATCGAGCGGCATCACCACCTGTCCTAAGGTCGCCCCGTTGTCCTGGTACATCCAGGTTTTCGTCCGCTGCCGTTCATGAAAGGCCATGATGCGCTGCGCGGCGAAACGCAACGCATCCCCTTCCTCTTTGCGAATCTGGTAGTAGGCTTCCTTCACTTGTTCCGGACTGATCCGGAACTGCGCCGGCTTCAGGGTCACCCGGTCGAACTTCTTCGTGTAGCGGATGACGGCGCTGTCCCCGCCTCGTTCCACCGCCTTGAGAATGGTCTTCGCGGTGTTCTCGACCTCCCCCCCGTGGAGGGTGGACCGAGACGCGACGCGCTTGACCATTTGCTTGAACGCCCGATCCGTGCTCGCTATGACCTTCATCGCCCCCCCCTGGCCGCCACCGCCGCAGGCGCCACGCGCGACGCCGTGCTATCGGGCCTGTTTCGGCCGACCGCGTTTCAGCCTGGCGATCAGATCCGTGAGGTCGCCGTGCTTCATCTTGAGGCTGGCCCGGTTCACGATCAGGCGCGCGGTGGACTTCGCGATCACCTCCACCTCGACCAAATGATGCGCCTTGAGCGTCTTGCCGCTCGACACGAGATCCACGATCCGCTCCGCCAACCCCACCACCGGCGCCAGTTCAATGGAGCCGTACAGCTTGATCACCTCGACCGGAATCCCCTTGCCGTTGAAATACCGCTCCGTGATGTTCGGGTACTTGGTGGCCACCCGAACCTTCGCGGACAGCCGGCTGCGGAGTTCCTGCCCCTTCAACGCCGCCACCGAGATCCGGCAAGCCCCGATCCTCAAGTCCAACGGCTCATACACATCCCGGTCCTGCTCCAACAACACGTCCTTTCCCACCACACCCGCATCGGCCGCTCCATATTCCACGTAAGTCGGAATGTCGGTCGGCCGCACGATCAACAGGGTCAGGTCGTCCTTGGGACAGGTAAAGACCAGCCGCCGGCTCTCGGCCGACAGCCCTTCCGTGACGTAGCCAGCCCGCTTGAGCAAGGCCAGCGTGGGCGCCAGTAAGGTGCCCTTGGACAGCGCGATCGTGATCATGCCGTAGCCCTCGCGGCCGGCGCGGCGCCGCCCTTCACCCGCTTGATCGTGGCGCCAAGCCCGCCGAGCTTCTGTTCGATTTTTTCATACCCGCGATCCAGATGATAGACCCGAGAGACCTCGGTGATCCCTTCGGCGGCCAGGCCGGCCAGAATCAACCCGGCGCTGGCGCGCAGGTCCGAGGCCATGACCGGAGCCCCGGTGATGTTCTCGGTCCCCTTGACCACCGCCTGGTTGCCATCCACCTTGATGTCCGCTCCCATGCGCTGCAGCTCCGGCACATGGGTAAACCGGCCTTCAAAGACCGTTTCGGTGATCACGCTCGTCCCCTCGGCCACACACATGAGGGCCATCATCTGCGCCTGCATATCGGTCGGAAAGCCGGGATAGACAAAGGTCTTCGCATCCACCGCACGCGGCCGTCCGGAAGCCTTGAGGCGAATGCTGTCCTTCCCCTCCGTCACCGTGGCGCCGGTCTCCCGCAACTTCGCGATGACCGCCTCCAGATGCGCCGGGCGACAGTGCTCCACATTGACCTCGCCGCCGGTGATCGCCCCCGCGGCCAGATAGGTCCCCGCCTCAATCCGGTCCGGGATCACCTCGTGATCGGCCCCGTGTAACGCCCGTACCCCCTCCACCGTGATGAGATCGGTCCCCGCTCCTGAAATTTTGGCCCCGCGCTTTACCAGGAACGCCGCCAGGTCGCCGATTTCAGGTTCCTTGGCGGCATTCTCAATCACGGTCGTCCCTTCGGCCAAGCAGGCCGCCATCATTAAGTTCTCCGTGCCGGTCACGGTCGGCAGCTCCAACGCGATCCGCGCCCCGCGCAAACGCTTCGCCTTGGCCCTAATGTATCCGTGTTCGATCGCCACCTCGGCGCCGAGCTTGGACAGACCGGCCAGGTGCAGATTGACGGGCCTCGTGCCGATGGCACAACCCCCGGGCAACGACACAATCGCCTCGCCCCATCGCGCGACGAGCGGCCCCAGCACCAGAACGGACGCCCGCATCGTACGCACGAGGTCGTACGGCGCTTCGGTGGAATGGATCCGATCGACGCTGATGGCGACTCGCCCCTCCTCGGTCTTGACCGACGCTCCCAATATCCCCAGGAGCTTGCCCATCGTGACCACGTCCACCACCCCGGGCACATTGCCGAGAAGACATTCCCCGCCGCCCAGGATGGCCGAGGCCAGGATCGGCAGGGCGGCGTTCTTGGCCCCACTGACCCGGACCGTCCCGTGCAGCTTGTTCCCCCCCGTCAGAACGATGCGATCCATCACTCCGCTCCGTGACGCGTGATGCGTGACGAGTAGCGCGAACCGCGCCTGTGCGTTCGCTCTCTCACGGACAACCCGTCACCGGTCACTCGTCACCGCCTCTGCAAACACACGACCCGTTCGATCCCTGCTGCATCACGAATGATTGTCGCAGGGCCATAGGCTCCTTGCATCGCAGCGATCCGAACCACGTCTTCAGCCTGGTCCTGACCGATCTCCAGCATCAGTGTCCCGCTCGACGCCAGAAACTCCGTCGCCTCTGCAACGAGCCGGCGAACGATCGCCAGCCCATCGGCTCCGCCGACGAGGGCCAGCCTGGGCTCGAACGATTGCACCTCCGGTTGAAGCCCCGCCAGTTCGCCATCAGGAATGTAGGGGGGATTCGAGACAATCCCCGCCA
>JACQCB010000142.1 GCA_016201805.1 Nitrospirota bacterium
TCCGTCTTTGCCCTCCTCGTTTTTCCGTCATTCATCGTTCAGCATTCATCATTCATCGTTTCCACGAAAGGAGCCACCCATGCCGGCCATCCTCTTCGTCTGTCTGATGCTCCTCGTGGCAGGGCATCCGCATCTCCTGTTCGCCCAGCCTAACGACTCAGCCCGAGACTCCGCACCGCCATCCAGCACGGCCTCGGCCCCGCCGCCATCCAAGTCTTCCCCCCCGCTCCTCAGCCTGAAAGATGCGATCGAGACAGGGCTGGCGGAACATCCGCTGATCGCGTACGCGCGCGCCACGTCCAAAAGCGCGGCCGCCGAGACGAAACAGGCCAAGGGCAGGCGGTACCCCTGGCTCGAAGCGTCTGTGGCCGGGGGCACCGGCTCGATCCGCGTCTTGAGCAGCGACGGTGCCAACGTCCATGCCGCCGGCGACCTGGGCTCCAGCTTTCGCAACCGAAGCGGATTTCATCAATATGGCGGCGGTCGCGGCTTCGCCTTGGCCGGAGCCTTGCCCAAGTACAACCAGAACATGACGACGGGAGGATTGATCCTCAACCAGCTCATCACCGACTTCGGCACGACCGCCCACCGCATCCTGTCCAGTCAGGCATCGGAAACGGCCACGGAGAAGGAGATTCTCACGAACAAGGCCCTGGTCATTCTGAACGTCCAGCAGGCCTACTTCACCTGCCTCATGCAGCAGCGCCTCGTCGATATCGCCGCAGAAAATCTGGCGCAACGCACGCTCATGCGAGACCAAATCCAAACGCTGTACAAACACCAGCTCAAGTCGAAGCTGGATCTGGACCTCGTGACGGTCGAGGTCAGGAACGTCGAGATGACGTTGATCAAAGCGAAGAACGACCTGACGCAGAACTTCGCCGTCCTGAACAACGCCATGGGCATCGACGGACTGGACCGCTACAACCTGGAACAGATTGCGATTGCCAAGGTGCCGCCTCCGGCCGTGGCCGCGCTGGTGGAAGAAGGGCTCCGGGACCGGCCCGAACTCCTGGGAGGGAAAGACAAGCTCCAAGCCAGCCAGGAGCTCCTCCAGGCGGTCAAGGCGCTCAACTTCGGAGAAATTTCTGGAGTGGGCACCATCGGGATCACGAAATACGGGGACGTCCATGACAGCGGCATTCCCCAGGATGGGGTGGCGCCGGGCTTCGGAGTCACGGCCAGACTTCCGCTGTTCACCGGGTTCAAAATCCAGAACCAGATCGTGGAAGCGGGGCACCGCCAAGGCGAGGCCGAGCAGGAGATCCAGAACCTCGCCAACGAAGTCGTTCTCCAGGTCATCCGCGCAGCCCTCAGCCAGACCACCGCCGCCGAACAGATTACGCTGGAACAGGAACGAGTGGGCTTTGCCAAGGAGGCCGTGACTCTGGCCCAGGAGCGGTACAAACTGGGGCTTAGCTCGATCGTGGAAGTTGTCAGGGCCACCACCGCGCTCTTCGACGCGGAGTCCCGTCTGGCCGAAGCCAGATACGTCTACAAGAAAAGCCAGTCCCTGGTGGCCTATGCCTCAGGACAGGAATACCGGAAGTACCAGTGACGCGTGAAGCGTTGGACATGACGCGCAATTCTCAAGAGAGGACGACGATGATGCGATCACAGATCAGATGGCCCGGCATTCTGGCGATCGGGTTTTTGACATGTCTGTGGGCATATCTATGGGTTGGCGAAGGAGCCGCCGCCGATGGAACGCCGACAGGAGCGGCGCCGGCGGTCCCTCCGAAACTCTCCTGGGAAGAAGCGGTGAAAAATGGCGTTGCGCAACACCCGCTCATCCAAGCGGCCCAGCGTGGCGTACTCGAAACCGAAGCGGTGACCAAGCAAATCGCGGCCGTGAACTATCCGCAAGTCTCCGGCATCCTCGCCAATTCCCTCGGCAACACCCGTGTCCTCTCTAATTTGGGCGTTTCCGGATCGTTGCCCAAGCCCACGAACTACATGACCGACCCTGGGGCCCGTGTGGATTTCTTGATCACCGACTTCGGGCGCACCGCCCACAAGGTCCTGGCGAGCAAGTCGCTCACGGCCTCGGCCGAGCAACAGGTGCTCACGAGCAAGGCCCTGGTGATTCTAAACGTGGAGCAGGCCTACCTCGCCTGCCTCAAACAGCAGACGCTGGTGGCGATCACGCGTGAGGTCCTGGCGGAACGGCGGCTGATCCGGGACCAGGCCGAATCCATGTATCGCCATCAGTTACGCTCGAAGCTGGACCTGGACCTGGTGTCGGTTGAGGTGTCCAAGGCTGAGTTGGATTTCATCAAGGCCCAGAACGATCTCACGGCCGCCTTTGCCGCACTGAACGCAGCCATGGGCCGTCAGGGGGCGGTGCCGTACGTCCTGGACGATGTGCAGCCGTCGCTGTCCTCCGCGCCGCCCTTGGCCCCGTTGTTCAAGGAGGCCCTCGATCGGCGGCCGGAACTGCTCGGCAGCAAGGACCGGGGCCAAGCGGCGGAGGAGGCGCTCAAAGCAGCCCAGGCCTTGAACTACGGCAGCATCACCGCCATCGGTGCGGCCGGCTATGGGTGGTGGGCCCGTCAGGAAGTCATCAGCGCGAAGGGCAATCCGAACAATCCTGGCGCGCAACTTGGCTGGTGGGGAGCCGGTTTTTCTTCGACGACTCCCCTGTTCACCGGCTTCCGCATCGAGGCCGAGATCGAACAGGCCCAGGCGCTGACGGGCGAGGCTCGAGCGACCACGAAGACCATCGCCAATGATGTGGTCCTCCAAGTGGCCAGGGCCTATCTGAGCCGGCTCACGGCCGAGCAACAGATGAAGGTGGCGCAGGACCGGGTCGCCCAGGCCCGCGAAGCGCTCACGCTGGCGCGCGAGCGGTACAAGGCAAGCCTGGCCTCCATCCTGGACGTGACCACCGCCACGGCCGACCTGTTGGCTGCCCAAACGGGTCTGGCCGAGGCCCAGTACGGCTATCTGGCCGGAGACTCAGCCCTGGCCTATGCGACCGGTTCCGAGTTCTCACGCTACTGACCGTGAATTTTGAATTATGAATTTTGAGTTTTAAATATGAGTCGAACCCACAACTCAACATTCAACATTCAACATTCAAAACTGAAAGCAGCCATTCTGCTGGGCTGCTTGCTCGGCTTGGGAACGGCCAGTATGGCAGCCGACTTGAAACCGGCTGTGTCTGCGCCCAAGGAGTCCGGAGCTTTTCTCGGTTATAAGACCGCGATCCAGATCGGCCTCGAACAGCATCCCCTGGTGAAGAAATCGCAACAATCCGCCCTGGCTGCCGACGCAGTCACCCAGCAGGCCAAGGCCCACTACTATCCGCAAATTGACGCCTACCCGGCGTGATGGCGAACCAGTTGCTCTACGATTTCGGTCAGACCGCCCAGAAGGTCCTGGCCGAGCGGGCGAACACGGCGGCGGCCGAGAAGGACATCCTGACTCACAAGGCCCTGGTCATCCTGACGGTGCAGCAGGCCTATCTCGACTGCCTCCGCCAGAAGCGCCTGGTGCAGATCGCGGAAGAAACCGTGCGGGAGCGCGGTACGATCAGGGACCAGGTTGCAGCCCTCTACAAGCACCGGTTGAAGTCGAAGCTGGACCTGGACCTGATCTCCGTGGAACTGAGGAACGCCGAGGTCTTGATGGTTCAGGCCAAGAACAATCTCCGTGCCGCCTTCGCTACCCTGAAAAACGCCATGGGCGTGCGCGGGCCGGAGGACTACACACTCGAAGACGTGCCGGCCACTCTTTCACCGATCGACACGCTCGAACTCCTCACGCAGGAGGGTCTCTCGCAACGGCCCGAGCTGCTGGGGAGCGCGGACCGGATTCGCTCGGCGGAGGCGCAACTCAAATCGGCCCAGGCACTCTACCTGCCGACCATTTCAGCGGCCAGCATGGGCGGCGTGATCCACTTCAGCGACGCGCCGACCAACCAAGACCCTGGCGCAACCCCCGGTTTTACCCAGCGCTGGTGGGGGGCTGCCGCCACGCTGTCCGTGCCCCTCTTCACGGGGTATCTCATTGAGAACCGCGTCGCCGAGGCCAGGCAGCAACAATACAAGGAAGAACTCAAGAAGATGGACCTGGCTAACAAGGTGGCCTTGGAAGTGACGGAGTCCTACCTGACCCTGCAGACCGCCAAGCAACAAACCAAGGTGGCGGAACAGGAAGTGGCCGCGGCGAGGGAGGCCCTCACCCTGGCCAAGGAGCGCTACCGCCTTGGCCTCTCC
This sequence comes from Nitrospirota bacterium, assembly GCA_016201805.1. GTDB lineage: Bacteria > Nitrospirota > Nitrospiria > Nitrospirales > Nitrospiraceae > SCVQ01. The sequence goes on from JACQCB010000142.1 coordinate 4,221, forward strand.
TCGATCATCGACGTCACGACGGCCACCACCGAGTTGGTCGCAGCGGAGGTCCGGCTCGCCGATACCAACTATGCCTACAAGGCCAGCGCGGTTGCCGTGGCCTACGCCACCGGCGCCGGGTACCAGCAGTTTTAGCCACCCCATCGGTACCCTGTCAAAGTTCCGTCGTCTTCCCTATCGCGTAAAATTTACCGGTTCGTTACGTGTCGTTGACACGGGCGGAACGGCTATCGGGCAATATCACCATGCGTAATGGTCAATGTCTGGGTCTATTGCCTTGGAAGCGAGGTGGCTATGCTGTCGAAGCTCTCCGGCCTGATGATGCTGTTCCTGATGGGGGCGGTTTTACTTGGTCCACTCATTTATGCGCTTGCCACCCTGTGTGGAATGAAGCACCGGCGTTTCTACCCCCTACTGCGTTTCAAGGAGCGAAGCGGCTGTGTGTCGATGCCGAAAGTGCACATCAACTAAACATACAAGGAGGATTACATGGTCACAGCCAAACAACTGATGAAGCAAGACCTGGCGAAGATGTCGCATATGGCGTCAGCCCTGGATGCAGCCAGAATCATGAAGGAACGGAGGATCGGCAGCGTGTTTGTGGAGCAGAACGCGCGGATTGTCGGGATCGTCACGGAGACGGACATCGTGCGTGAGGTCGTGGGCGCCAGCTTGCCCTCCGATCTCATCCGGGTGAGGGACATCATGAGCAGTCCTGTCGTCGGGATCGATGAGCGTCGGCCGATCACCGAGGCCGCCGACCTCATGGAGCGTAGCGGAACGCGCCACCTGGCCGTGCTCAAGTCAGGCGATATTGTCGGCGTTCTGTCGGTGCGGGATCTCTTGCACCCGGTCTCGATTGATGAATTCTGAACACAAGAAAAGCGTGCATCGAGCGTAACAAAGGAGAGGCTGCATGACGTGGCTGGTGCAAACCATGGAGCAAGTTGCCGAAGTGGATTTGACCAAGCTCTGGATGAAGGGCATCAAGCTGGTTCTCAGCCTGTTGATCCTGACGATCCTGGCCGCTCTGACCGGCGGCGTG
>JACQCB010000164.1 GCA_016201805.1 Nitrospirota bacterium
CGTATCTTCGCCTCGGCCTCCTTGCTGTCGGGGTTCCGGTCCGGATGATGCTCGAAGACCAGCTTGCGGTAGGCCTTCTTGATCTCCTCGTCGGAGGCCTCCCGCGAGACGCCGAGCGTATGGTAAAAATCCAGGGGTGCCATAGGTCGTGAAACTATAGCATCGGGCCTGACCGGCGGCAACCGACCGGATGGACCGCCCTTGACAGGCCGCCTCTTCACTGCGTAGCCTGGCACGCCATGATGCCGCCACAACACCCACTGCACAGCCCCGCTATCCAAATCCAACCACCCTGCCGGCGACCCTGGCGCGAGGGGGTCACGCCTTACCAATGGCTGGTCCTCTTCGTGGCCTGGTTGGGCTGGGTCTTCGATTCGATGGACGCGACGATTTACGTGATCGTCCTCCATCCCGCGCTGGAAGAATTGCTCGGCGGCGCCACCGGCATGCCGGTGAGCCAGGCCACCATCGGCTGGTACGGCGGGATCATCCTCTCGATCTTCCTGATCGGCTGGGCCATCGGCGGGGTCCTGTTCGGAGTGATCGCGGACTATATCGGCCGCACCAAGACGCTCATCGCCACGATTTTGATCTATGCGACCTTCACGGGCCTGGCGGCCCTCTCCCAGGATTGGTGGCACCTGGCCTTCTATCGGTTCATGACGGCCGTGGGGATCGGGGGGGAATGGGCGGCCGGCGCGGCCATGGTGGCGGAGGTCTGGCCGGAAGACAAACGGGCCAAGGCCGGCGGCATCTTGCAATCGGCTTGGGCGGCCGGGTTCTTCCTGGCCGCAGCCGCGAACCTGCTTCTGCGCGGGTACGGATGGCGGGTGCTCTTTTTGGTCGGCGTCCTGCCGGCTTTCGTGGCCTTGCTGGTCCGCCTCTGGGTCAAGGAGCCGGAACGATGGGTACAGGCGCACCGGCAAGAACTCTTAGCCGGCACGGCCGGGCGCATCAAGATTCCGGAACTCTTTCACGGCGACTTGCGCCGGCACACCTGGGTCGGCTCCGTGCTGGCCTTCGTCGCCGTCTTCGGCCTCTGGGGAGGCGCCAATTGGACGCCGACGTTGATCGGCGCCCTGCCGGACATGCAAGGGCTCGGCAAAGCGGCTCTCGCCGGCTACGTCAGCTATGCCATCATGGTCTTCAATTGCGGCTCCCTCTTCGGATACCTGAGTTTCGGCCCGCTGGCCGATCGCTTCGGCCGACGGCCCGTCTTCGCCCTCATGTGCGCCGGCAGTTTCGTCATGCTGCCGATCACCTATCTGACGCCGCACGCCTATACCCATGTGCTCTTGCTGTTGCCGATCCTCGGCTTCTTTAACAACGGCCTCTTCAGCGGTTTTCCCATCTACCTGCCGGAACTCTATCCCACCCGCCTGCGCGCGACCGGCGCCGGCTTCTGCTTCAACGCCGGACGCGTACTGGCCTCGGCCGGTCCCCTCATGACCGGATTCCTGGTAACGACACTCGGCAGCTTCGGCCGAGCCGCCAGCGCCGTGGCCCTGGTCTATCTCCTCGGCCTGGCCACTCTCTATTTTGCCCCGGAGACCCAGGGCAAACCGCTGCCGGATTGATTCCCAGGCCTCTTCGCCACGCCCTTTGGCGCCGCTTGCAAGCCTATTCAGAAAGCCTGGGTCCCGGCCTAGACCACCTGCGTGCAGGGGAACACAAAGGCATGCACGGGAGCCTTGTGGGAGGGATGTTCTCCGGCAAGCCCGTCGTGAAACACCTTCAAGGCGTCGATCACCTGATCTGCGTGCTGGTCCGGCAAGGCCGCCAGCACCAGCGAGTTGAAGCCCAGGGAAGCAAAGCCCCCCCTTACGACGCCGGACTGCCCCATGCCCGTGACCTCTGACAACAGCGTGTAGGCTTTGATCTCCCGCGCCTGGAGCAGGGTCAGCACTTCGTCCTTGAGAGAATCCCGGAATACGATCATCACCATCTTCATGACAGACCCTCCATTGACGGATGAGATTCGCTGCTCTACGTGCGATCGTTGTCAGCCCCGCGCCAGACGTCGTACCAGTTCCCGTTCCCCGGCCTCGGATGCGACCTGGCCGTTGAGGCGGGCTTCCAACAACTTCTCCAGGATCTTCTTGTATTGGGGACCGGGCTTGAGCCCCATCGCTTTCAGGTCCACCCCGGTGAGGGACGGCTTCACCTGCTGATAAGTGGTCAGGTAGGCGGAAATCCGGCGCTTGGCGGCGTCCGACTTGGTCTTGGCCATGAGGAGCAGCACCGTCTCGTCGGCCTGGCCGTGCAGCAGACGATAGGTGTCGGCCGGGCTCGGCGGAGGACGTTTCACGAGTTGTCGAAGGATGCGGTGCGAGGCCGCGTGCCCGGCCCTGACCTTTTCGGCAACCCGCTCGGGCGCCGCCAGCCGCGTCAACGTTTCTCCGACCGCCTTGTGCGGAATCACTTCCATGCTCGCCATGAAGTAGACCAGCCACGGATCGATCTGCTGCCGCAGGTCCGACAGCCGATACCAGTCCACGGCCTGCTCGACCCCCTTGAGGAGGGTTGCCAGGCGGGACGACCAGGCGAGGGCCGGGTGAATGAATCGGAGCAAATCCAATTCGCCCAGCCTGGCGACGGCTTTGCGCGGCTCGTCCTCCGAAAACAGGAGGATGAGCTCGGTCAGCAGCCGCTGGCCCGAGAGGCGGTGAAAGAGATCCATCTTGGCGGCGCCTTTGATCAGCGTGAGCGTCTCCTTGCCCAGCCGGAAGCCAAACCGCTGCTCGAACCGGATGGCCCGGATCACGCGGGTCGGATCTTCGACGAAGCTCAAGCTGTGGAGCACACGGATGGTCTTCTCTTTGAGGTCCCGCTGCCCGCCGTAAAAGTCGATCAGCTCCCCGAACCGACCGTTCAATCGAATGGCCAGCGTATTGATCGTAAAGTCCCTCCGGTAGAGGTCTTTCTTGATCGAGCTTTGCTCGACGGTCGGCAACGCGGTCGGATATTCATAGTACTCGGTACGGGCCGTCGCCACATCCAGCTTGAATCCGTCCGGCACGATCACGACGGCCGTACCGAACCGCTCGTGGACTTTCACGCGCGCCGCGACTTGCCGGCCCAACGCCCTGGCGAAGGCGATCCCGTCGCCCTCGACGACCAGGTCCAAGTCCAGGTTGTCGATCCCCAGCAGGAGATCCCGCACGAATCCGCCTACGACGTAGACCGACAGACCGAGCGCATCGCCCAGCTCGCCGGCCTGCTGCAACAGACGGACAACTTTGGCAGGCAATCGATCCCTGAGCATGCTGCCGACATCCCGCCGATGGGTATAGGCCGGCGGGGCTTCTCCCTTGGCCCTGGCCCGCGCCGCCAGCAGGATGTCGTCGTGCAGGGTCCTGAGCAGGTCGGTTCGCGTGATCACGCCGATGACCTTGCTGCCGGCCAGTATCGGGACAAATCGCTGGTTGCGTTCGATCATCCTGGCTTCGATCTCGCGGAACGGCGTATCGGAACCGGCCGTGTACTGGTCCGACTGGATGACGGTCCTGACGGGAGACTCCGCAAACCCGTGGAACAGCGCCTTCTGGATAATTTCGCGCGTCACCAGGCCCAGGTACCGCTCATGGCCGTCCAAGACGGGCAGGACATTGACCCCATACTTGGTCATGCGGCCTTCGGTCTCCGCCACCGTGGCCTCTTCGCCGACCGCCTTGACCGGCTTCGTCATCACATCGCAGGCCAACAGCGTGGGGCGGAACCGGTCGGTCAACAATTGCGCCAGCCGCTCCTTGACCTCGACCAACGTTCGGCCCTTGACGCTGGCTGCCGCCGCCACCGCATGGCCGCCGCCACCGAATGCCTCAAGGAGCCGCCCGACGTCGATGTCGGCGCGCCGGCTGCGGCCGATGATCTC
>JACQCB010000165.1 GCA_016201805.1 Nitrospirota bacterium
GGAGCAGGCCTCCGGTCCGCCGACCGGGCTGCGCGGCGAGATCCTCCAGCCGAACGGGCAGCAGATATTGAACCGGCTCGGCCTGCTCGATGCCCTCCCATCCAATGCCACCAGGTCCGTGCGGTTGTTCCACTTTTGCCGTGCGGGGGGGGCAGGGGGAAGGGCACGTGGGACTGAACGGCTCTGCACGGTGGACTACGGCATGTTGCCGCCGCCCTACAACCGGGCGGTCGTCACGTTGCCGAATGTGGCGCACCACGCCATTCTGGATGCGTTGGAGTCGCGGGTGCCCGGCGGGCTCAGGTATGGGACGACCGTCATGCGACTCGTGCGATCCGGCGGGCGCGACCAAGTGGTCGGGCTGGAGGCCGAGTGCGGGGGCAAGCTGCTGACCGTGTCGGCAAAGCTCGTGGTCGGGGCGGATGGGGCTCTGTCAAAAGTTCGCGAGGCGCTGGCCATCCCGACGAAGTTCCACCGGTACCGCGAAGGCTATCTGATTGCCATCTTGGATCGGCCGGAAGGTTTGGAGGAGGCCAAGTACTTTGTCGGCCGTCATGCCATTCTGGGGGTCTTTCCCGCGGCAGGGGACAAGGCCTATCTCTTTTACATGATTCCTGCCGGCTTGATGCCCCAGATCAAAGCCGCCGGTATCCAGGCATTGCGTGAGCGGTGGTTGAAGATCGATCCAAGCCTGGAGAAGACCGTCCAGAGCCTGGTGGATTGGAATCAGACGGCCTACATGCCCACGGGCCGTGTTCGAACGGCGACCTGGCGGGCCGACGGGGCTGTCCTGATCGGCGATGCGGCTCATGCGATGAATCCCCATGCCTCCCAAGGGCGGATGCAAGCCATGGTGGATGCGATGACCTTGGCCGAGCTTGTTCCGGATTGCCTGCAACGAGGGGATTGGTCCGCGTCGGCTTTGGCTCCCTTCGAGCGGCGTCGCCGGCCGCAGGTGGAGATGCTCCAGCGTATGGCGGACGAGCAAGTGGTGTTCTGGAACACCGGCAATCCCGTGCTGGCGCTCCTGCGCGACCGTGTATTCAAAACGCTGGACCGCAACAAGCGGTTGGGCTACCGCGTGCTGGCCGTGACGGCAGGGCTCTCGGCTGAGGCTCCCTTCGGCATGCTGGACCGCCTGATGGCGGCAGGTCTGTTGCACGATCCGAGGGCCGATTGCCTTCCGTCCGAAGCGGTTGTGCCGGGCCGATGAAGGGGCCACGTTGATGACATCGACAGAAGGGCGACTTCAGCACTTGCCGCCGGAGGTTCGCCGGACGCTCAGAGCCTATACGGAGGACGTGACCGCGCTGTTCGGTCCCTCTCTGCAGGCGGTCATTCTCTACGGGAGTGCCGCAGGAGGCGATTTCCTGCCGGGACGATCCAATCTCAACCTGCTCGTCCTGCTGTCCCAATACGACGGCGCAAGCCTGCAACGTTACGGCAAGGCGCATCGGCGCTGGAGCAAGGAGAACATCGTCGTACCGCTGTTCCTCAGCGAGGCGGAACTGCGGGCTTCCTTAGAACTGTTTCCCTTGGAGTACGTCGAGATGCAGGAGCAGCACGTGTTGCTGGCGGGCCGCGATCCCTTTCCCGAATTCCACATCGATCAAAAGAATCTGCTGTTGCAATGCGAGCAGGAAGTGCGCGGCAATCTAATGCGGCTGCGGCAGCGTTTTGTGGAGGGGGGCGGAAAGCAAGAAGCCGTCGCGATCCTCCTCCCTCTGTCGCTGACGGCCCTGCTGCCCTGTCTGCGAGGGCTGCTGCGGTTGCTGGGGCGTTCCGTTCCCAAGGGGGCTGAGGCTCTCCTGAAGGACCTTCCGTCCAGCCTGGGGTGCGACTCGCAGGTATTCCAGGAAGTGTTGAGCCTGAAACGTGGACAGATCAGCCCCGGCCCGTTTGAGACCCCTCGCCTCTTCGAGCGTTACATGGTCTCGCTGCAATCGCTGGTTCAAAGAATGGAACAACTGAAAGCAGAGGGACGGCTATGAGTGGGTGTGGCCGAGCCGTCCGGCTTGGCGTCATGCCCTGGATGTTGGCGGCGGGTCTCCTATCCCTCTCGCAGGGAGCGGAGGGGATGTTGAACGACTATAGGCCTGCTGCCTCGATGCCTTACGGCAGGCCCGATGCAAAGACCGCCTCCTTGCCTGGTCCTCTCGGCTACGTGAGCGACCATGCGGAGGTGTTGGATGAGGATTGGAAGGCTCGGATCAGGTCTGTCTGTCAGGACTTGGAACGTAAGACCGGGGTCGAGATGGTTGTGGTCACGGTCAAGACGTTCAAGCCTTATGCGACGGCTCAGGACTATGCCGAGGCGCTCTATCAGCGTTGGGGAATCGGCACGGCTCAACAAGACCACGGCGTCCTGGTGTTGGCAGCGGTGGAGGAGAGACAAGCGGCGGTGACGGTGGGCCGGAGTCTCTATGCCGTCATCAGGCCGGAACAGTTGGGGCAAATCGGCAGCTTGTATCTAGAGCCGGCATTTCGGGATGGCCAGTATGGAGAGGGGCTCTATCGGACCACGGTGGCCCTGGCCTCATCCACTCAGGATATTCACGTGGGGGCGCCGCTGCGCGCTCACGTCAAGGGACTGGGCCTGTTCCTCACGGTGGCGACCGGCGCCGGCGCATTGGCTTTCCTCTGGTGGATCAGCCGCCCGGACCTGCGGCATCCCTTCGGACGCATCAGGAAGGGAGAGTATTGGGGCAGCGGCCAGGGCGGGTTCGGCGGCAACTTCGGCGGGTTCGGGGGCGGGATGGGAGGAGAGGGATTGAAGTAGCGATGAAGGGTGGATGAGCGCCGGCGTGTTCCACAAGGAGAGTTGATTCAGCCGTGGCGGTTGACAGAGTTTTGGTGGCACAGTAGTCTGAGGCGGGTTGCCTGGCTTGCTCCCTTGGGGAGTGTCGGGATCGAGCGGGATGCAAACGATGCAAGACGAGAAGCTGATCGACGTTGTAAGAAAAGCCATGCCGAACCTGATCGCCCTCTATCGGTTCGGGTCGCAGGCAGCGGGTGAGGCTCGTCCCGAGAGCGATGTGGATTTGGCAATCCTGGCCGCCACACCCTATGAGCCTCAACGTCTTGTGGAGTTGCGAGAGGAACTTGCGGTGTTGTTGCATCGGGACGTCGATTTGGTCGATCTGCGCGCAGCCTCGACGGTTCTGCGTATGCAGGTGCTTGCTCATGGCGAATGTCTGGCCAGCGAAGACGATCTTGCGCGAGAGCAGTTCGAGGACATGGCCTATGCCTCCTATGCCCGCCTGAACGAAGAGCGTCGTGGAATTCTCGA
>JACQCB010000014.1 GCA_016201805.1 Nitrospirota bacterium
ATCCCGCCCCGTACAAAAGCCCAACCCAGTAGCACGATCAAAACCGTCATCGTCGTCATGATTCACCTCCGCCTGGATGACCACCGGACTCGATGGTCATACGCTCCATCTTTTGTTCTCAAATCAGGAATTGAGCAAGAGGGGTGCCAGTTTTGCCAGCGGCCATGATCCACTGCGTGGATTCGATCTAATCAATTGATTTCGCAAGCCATGATGCCGAACAGTCCGGGCCGCTGAGGAAAGCAACTCATGGAAGGCCATGCATGAGGAAGAGAGGCGCCTGATGCGTATTTCAGCCTCACTGTTGTGAATTGCGCACAGGGTCGGGCATATCGTGATCGTCAGGATCTCCAACATGGTCCCTGTCGCCGAGCGAACACATCGCTTGTGAATCGATCGGATGTTCTCCCGGAGGACGCAGGCCCCAAGCCGTCGCAAGCGCCTGGCAGGTTAAATTGGCCACGTAATCGTCCCGCTCCGTAACGGGTCCCCGATACCGCGCCGTCCCGCTCCAGACCACTTCACCGCTTGCAACCTGCACCCCTCGAATGGCCACGCCGACGATGTAGGTCGTCAGGGGAGGCCTGAACGGCGGCTTCAACGTACCCGCTTCCACCGCCGACACGTCCACATAGACGATGTGGCTGAGACCGAGCATCTTCGCGGCACGCAACATCTGCGCATCGTCGGAGGGGCTGTTCGTGAGCGTCATCTTCTGCTCGGAGAAGACTTGCTGCATCCGCACCGGTTCGGTGACCGTCAGCCCCTGCTTCTGGAGCCACGTCGCGGCGGTCGCCGCAGCCGTCACATTGGCGCCCCATACGAGCAGGCGCTCCTGCCGTTGCGGCAGCATCGTGGAGAACCCGTCGGTGACCGGGTACTGGCCGCAACCGCCGAGCACCAGGCAGCTCAGGATCAAGGCCCCGAGCGCCACCCATCTGGCTAGGATTAGCTTCGTCATACAATCACCGTCACGCGACGAAGCCGGCCGGCCCGCCAAGGCTCACGGCGCGCTCGATTTGCCGGGACCGACACAGCGCGTGTCCAACGCCGCCTTCACCAGGGTTTTAAAAATGTCGAAGGGACAGTCCGCGCCGCATTTCGGGATGGACAGCCGCACGCGGCTGGGCGGATGCTCCAGCGAGAGTGGAATGGCGTCGCGCATTTGTTCTTGGGTCTCCGTCACGAAGAAAGCCCGTACGAGATACTGCCCGGTGGTCTTGACCCGGTGCAGCTCGAACGCGAGGGCGCCGGCCGGCGGCAGGTCATCGGGCTGGAAGCCGGGATTGTGCCACGACAGGCCGAGGAGCCCGCCCAGGTTGGCGAGGTTGGTGTCGTGGCCGACAAAGGCGACGAACCGGCTTTGCGGCGGCGGCAACACGCCGGGACGCGGCGCGCCCATGGCCCCCTGTTCCAAAGCGCCGAGGATCTGCCAGGCCAGATTGGAGCCGGCGGCTTTCGCGACCGCCGGAATCCGCTGCGTCAGCGCGTAGTCCAGGGTATGTATCCGAAGCATGGCGTGCAAATTCTCCGGCGTCACCTGTTCCCAGCCGACGCACTCCGCGCCTTTCGTCGTGGCGCAGTGGTCGATGGGCATCCCCTGGGCATATTCCAACTCGAAAATTTCCGATACCAAGGAGCCGACCTGGACCGGTCCGGTCAGGCTCACTGTCTTTTTGTCTGGATCGACCCAGACCGTTGCCGGAATGCCGGTCAGCTTGCAGGTCGCCAGGACGCCCGTCGCAGGATCACCGCAGGCGACCGGCTGGCAGCACTGCAACACGTCCTGGATAATCGCCAACGGCTCCTTGAACCGTTCGTTCAGCGAGACGGGATTCCCACCGACTTGCGCCAGAATTTCCTTGGTGGCCGCCTCGGTATCGACCGGGCAGACATTCGCCTTCTGCGGATGGAACAGGGGATCCACCGGCTGGGGCGTGACCTGAACGATGACGCCGCAATCGCCTGGCGCCAGGCCCTGGACGAAGCCGTTGATGAGTCCTTCGGCTGTTTGGATCGTGCGCTCCTCGTTGTCCGCGTGAAAAAAGATCGTGCCCCGCTGCGGACAGGCCCCGCTCGGCGGAACCAGGTTCTGGCCGGCATAGAGGTCGCGATAATATCGTCCAAGATGCGACGCCAGCACCTTGCCCTTGCAACGTATACGCCTCAAGAGGCGGCTTGTGCGAAAGTGGCGAGCGGACACCATGACGGCTCAGCAGGATCACCAGACGGAGGTCCGTATCCTGGCTCACGGTGCGCACGCCCCGCAGACGCTCAATAGCCCGCGTGAGCTTCTCGGCATTGGCGCGCGACACTGCGCTCTCCCGCGCTAACGAACCGGCCTTGCGCCGCTCCTCATGGCTCCCCGTCTGCAAGGCCCGCTCCGCCTCGCTCAGCTTCTTCTGCATGACGTCCATGTCTTGCTGTGCGGCCTGGGCCGCCGCCTGAGCCTCCTGCCGCGCCTGTTCCACCGCGCCGGTGCTCGCACAGCCGGCGACGGCCCAGAGCCATGCCAGGACCGCGAAGGAGGCCGCACGAACCGGCCGCATATTGTCCCTGGTCGCCATAGCGATTTCCCTTCGGCCTCCGTTACTGCAGCGCCTGTTCTGCCGCCTTGATCCTCGCCAGACCGTCCTCGTAGCGCGCCCCCT
>JACQCB010000162.1 GCA_016201805.1 Nitrospirota bacterium
CCGGCCACGGCCTCCTTGAGCATACGGACGTCCTCGACGGTCGCCCCGGCCGGGCCAAAACCGGTCGAGGTCTTGACATAGTCGGCCCCGGCTTCAAGGATCAAGCGGCAGGCCGTGAGCTTTTCTTGACGCGTGAGGTAACAGGTTTCGATAATCACCTTGTGTTCGGCCTGCGGCGTCGCCCGGACAACCTGGTCGATGTCGGCCCGCACGATATCGTCATCGCCTGATTTCAAACGGCTGATATTGATGACCATGTCCAGCACCGTGGCGCCGCATCCCACTGCCTCCTCCGCCTCGCTCACTTTGATGCCGGTGGTCTGCATCCCGTGGGGAAACCCGATGGGGATGCCGACCCGGATGGCCGATCCAGTCAGCATCGCCACCGCCTCTCGCACATAACAGGGCGGGACGAACACCACCGTAAACCCATACTGTCGGGCTTCCGCACAGATCCGCAGCACGTCGGCCTTCGCTGCGTCTGGCCGAAGCACCGTATGATCGATCCGAGCCGGCAAATCGGCCAGTGGGCCGGAAGGCTTCATCAAAACTCCTTTATCACGAGAGCCGCTTGACGGGCCGGCGCTGGTGCTTATCCACGGCCCGGTTATGCTCGGCCAAGGTGGAAGAAAACTCATGCGTCCCATCGTTGCGGGAGACAAAGTACAGATAGGTGGTCGGAACGGGATACAGGGCGGCGCGAATCGAGCCAGCCCCGGGATTGGCGATGGGACCGGGAGGGAGGCCAGTGACGCGATACGTATTGTAGGGGCTGGGTAGGGCCAGATCGCGTTTTCTCAGATTGCCGTCGAAGGACGCAAGCCCGTAGATGACCGTCGGATCGCTTTGTAGCGGGATGTGCCGCCGCAGGCGATTGTGAAAGACCGCCGAGATCAGTTCTCGCTCCCCTTCCGAACCCGTTTCTTTCTCGATGACCGAGGCCAGGGTGAGGACTTGGTGCACCGTCATGTTCAGGTCCCTGGCCCGCGCCCGCAATTCAGGCGTCAGCACCTGTTCCAGCTCCCCCACCATCGCCCTGACAATTTCTTTGGTCTCCACGCGTTTGGCGAAGGAGTAGGTATTCGGAAACAAATAGCCTTCCAAGCTGGCCAAGCCGGCCGGCCCAACTCCGCCTAGGTGGAGCGTGCGGATGAAGTCTGGGTCGTGGACAAGTTTGAGGAATTCGGCCGGATTGCCGAGCCCCTTTTGGCTGAGAAGGTCGGTAATCTGAACGGCGGTGTAGCCTTCGGGAATCGTGATCGGATGGAGCACGACATGGCCGCTGAGGAGTTCCGAAAGAATCTCCTGCGGACGCATGCCGGCATGCAAGGCATATTCGCCGGCCAAGACCCGGCGGTCCACGCCGGTCAACTTGCCCAGCAACAAGAATCCCCATTGGCTGGCAATGAGGTGTTCCTGTTCCAGCAGCGCCGCCACGTGCCGAAACGTGGCCCCCTCCGGAATATCGACGGTCGTGACCCTGCGCTGGCCTGTCTCATCGACGAGCGGGTCCATGGCCCGGTGATAGACGACACTCCCGGCCACGTACAGCACCACCCCCACCAGCCCCAGCGCCAACCACGGCTTCATGCCTCGTCCGACACCGTCCCGCCCGCGACATCGCCCGCCGCCTCATCCCAGTCCGCGCCGGCAGACCCCGTCTCGTCGGCGGCCGACAGGCTTGCCAGGTAACTCTGCAACAAGATCGCCGCCGCAACCCGGTCCACAGTCCCCTTGCGTTTTTTTCGGCTCATGTTGGCCTGGATCAACAAGTCTTCCGCCGCCTTCGTGGTGAACCGCTCATCCCAGGCGATGACGGGAACCGGCAAGGCTTGCGACAGGTGCTCCATGAACTGCTGCGCAGACTCGGCTGCCGGTCCCACACGGCCATTGAGCCGAAGCGGAAGCCCCATCACGACCTCACGCACCTCGTGCAACTGCACCAGGCGTTGGATATGCGCCACGTCCGCCGCAAGCGATCGCCGCTCATAGGTTTCCAACGGCTGGGCGGTCCAGCCCAACTCGTCGCTGAGCGCCACGCCGATCCGCTTCGTCCCTGGGTCCAAGGCCAAGATGCGGGTATGTGCCATGCCGATGCTTTGCGTCCTTTATCCGTTGACCTGCGAGCCTGTGACGGCCTGTTCCACCAGCCCGAACACTTTCTCCAAGGCTGCGCCAAGCCCTTCGGGATTCTTGCCGCCGGCCTGGGCCATCTCCGGCCGTCCCCCGCCCGTTCCACCCACTTCACTCGCCATCTCGCGAATCAAATTGCCGGCCTGGACCTTGGAGACTAAATCTTTGGTGACGACCACCAAGAGGGAGACTTTGTCATCCTTGCATGCTCCGAGCGCAATCACACCGCTTTTCTGTTTATCTCTCAGCCGGTCCGCCAGGGTGCGCAGTTCGGCATTGTCCATCCCGTCGGCCCTCTGCACGTGGATATGAATGCCCTGCACGGTCCTGACCTGAACCTGTTCGCTCGACCCGCTGGCCAGACGCAACTTCACCTGTTCCAGCTCGCGTTCCTTGTCCTTCAACTGGCCCATCAGCTTGCGAGTTTTCGCCGCCAACTCGGACGGCCCAACCTTGAGCAGTTCGGAGAGTTCGCGGACCTCGGCTTCCAGCCGCTTGAGTTGCGCCAACGCTCCGCTCCCGGTCAAGGCCTCGATCCGCCGGACTCCGGCGGCGACGCCGGTTTCCGAGACCACGCGAAACACCCCAATTTCCCCCGTCTGCAGGCAATGGGTGCCGCCGCACAATTCCTTGCTGAAGGAGTCGATGCTCACCACCCGCACCTTCTCGCCGTACTTATCCTCAAAGAACGCCAAGGCCCCGGAAGCCACCGCGTCCTGCATCCCCATGACCTCGGTGCAAACGGGTTCGTTCCGGCGCACGTGCTCGTTCACCATCGCCTCGATTGCGTCGATGTCGCGCGACGAGAGCGGCTTGAAATGGGCAAAGTCGAACCGCAGCCGGTTGGGTGCCACGAGCGACCCATACTGTTTCACGTGGGGGCCCAGGAGGTCGCGCAAGGCGGCATGCATCAGGTGGGTGGCCGTGTGATTGCGGGCGGCGTCCTGGCGAGCGGCGACATTGACTCTGGCCTCCAGCCGCCCCCCCTCCCGCACCAAACCCGCCAACATGACGCCTTTGTGCACAATGATGTCAGCGGCCGGCCTCGTGGTTTCCCTGATCTCGATCCGCCCGTCAGGACCGCTCAACACGCCCTGGTCTCCGACCTGACCGCCTCCCTCGGCATAGAACGGTGTCACGTCGAGGACCAGTTCGATCTCATCCCCCTCGCTTGCTTCCTTGACCAACCGGTCTCCCTTGAGAATGGCCTGAACCGTCCCCTCCGCCTTCAGTCCCTCATAGCCGACGAACCGCGTCGGCCGGACACGACCGGCCAGTTCCGCGACCACCGGCTTGGCCGTCGCCGCTTCGAACCCGGCCGTTTTCCTCGCGCGATCCCGCTGCTCTTCCAACTCGCGTTGAAACCCCGCTTCATCCAGCGCCAGCCCCTGCTCCTTGCAGGCCTCGGCGATCAGATCGAGCGGAAACCCGTAGGTGTCGTAGAGTTTGAAGACCGCCTGACCGGCCAGCGCACCCCGGTTGGCAGTCTTCGCCTTGGCCACCAGGTCATTTAAGATGGGCAAGCCTTGATCCAGCGTTGTGATGAACCTGTCTTCTTCTCCTTGCGTCGCCTGGACGATGGCCTCGGCAGCCGCCTTCAACTCGGGATAGGCGCCGCCCATCCGTTCGATGACCGCCCCAGTCAACTCGTGCAGGAACGGCTCGGCCGCCCCCAGCAATCGCCCATGCCTGGCTGCCCGACGCAGAATGCGCCGCAACACGTACCCGCGGCCCTCATTGGACGGAACCATCCCATCGGCCATCAAAAACACGATGGCGCGCAGGTGGTCTGCGATCACCCGCATCGACCGGTCGCCGGCGGCCGCCTCCCCATACCGATGCCCCGTACGCTTGCCGATGGCATCCAGGATCGGCTTGAAGAGATCGCTGTCGTAATTGTTAGGCACCCCCTGGGCCACGGCGGCCAGCCGCTCTAAGCCCATCCCTGTGTCGATGCTCGGCTTGGGAAGCGGCTTCAACGCGCCTCCGGCATCTCGGTCATACTGCATGAACACCAAATTCCAAATCTCAAGGACGCGGTCCCCGTCCCCGTTGGGTGTCGCATCGCCCGGCACGGCAGGCCCTTGGTCGTAATGGATCTCCGAGCAGGGACCGCAGGGCCCCGTGTCTCCCATCTGCCAGAAATTATCCTTTTCGCCGCAGCGCAGGATACGGGCAGTCGGGACCCCGATCTTCTTCCACAGTTCAAAGGCCTCGTCATCCTCCCGGAAGACCGTGACCCAGAGCCTGTCCTTCGGCAAACCGACCACGGCGATGAGGTAATCCCACCCAAACCGAATGGCATCTTCTTTAAAATAATCCCCGAATGAGAAATTCCCGAGCATCTCGAAAAACGTATGGTGCCGGCCGGTGTACCCGACGTTCTCCAGATCGTTATGTTTGCCCCCGGCCCTCATGCACTTCTGCACGGTGACCGCGCGTTGATAGCCACGACGCTCTTCCCCCAGGAAGACCCGCTTGAATTGATTCATGCCGGCGTTGGTAAAGAGAAGGGTGGGGTCCGCTTGGGGAATCAGGGAAGAACTCGGCACAACCTGATGCCCCTGGCCGGAAAAATACCGGATGAAACTCCGGCGAAGCTCGTCCGCAGGCTGACTCATGATGGCTCGCTCCCGCCTAACAAATCCTCGATCATCTCTTCATCGAACCCCTGCCGTCGCAACAGGCCGGCCGCGCTGGAGCGGCCTCCCGGCTTCTCGGAACGGCTTCGCTGACCGAGCAGCCTAAGCGCGAAATCCCGCTCCGGCCGTTCACGATAGACCTGCTCCACCGTGTTGGCCGTGATCGTCCGATCAAGTCCTTGGTTGAACAGTTCCGCCTCCAAGCGACTACGGCCCATAGGCCGTCGGGCCAGCCTCGTCCTGGCCCAGCGCAACGCATAGGCCGTATCGTTGAGATAGCCTTGCCGAAGGAGGTTTGCGATCACCCCCCGGATGCGCGCCGCTGACGCTCCCGCCCGAACGAGAAAAGCCCTCACCTGGGCTTCGCTGCGATCCCTTTGGGCCAGATAGCGAAGCACCGCCGGCTCGACTGAGTCGGCGACGGGACGCGAAGACGGCCGAGCTTGACGGGAAGACACCACACCCTCGACACGAGTGCGCGATGCATGCGCCTCTTCCGCTAGGGTTCGCCGCGATTCAGGAGGCTCGCCCGACATGGGACCGCTTCTCCTCAGCGCGACCCTCCGGACGTTTCTCTTCCGCACGCGCCTCAACCCGCTTCTCGGCGGATTTTTCGCCTGTCACAGGCGCCTCGCGGAGACGGGCCTCGATCTCCTTGGAAACCGCCGGATTCGCCTTGAGGTACTCGCGCACCGCCTCCCGACCTTGCCCCAGCCGCTCTCCCTTATAGGAATACCAGGCTCCGGCCTTCTCCAACACCCGCTTCTCCACTCCCATGTCCACCAGTTCGCCGCTCTTCGAGATGCCCTCGGCGAACAGAACGTCGAATTCCGCCTGTTTGAAGGGAGGCGCCATCTTGTTCTTGACGACCTTGACCCGCACCCGGTTGCCGATCACGTCCGTGCCTTCCTTGATCGACTCGATCCGCCGGATGTCGAGGCGGACCGACGAATAAAATTTGAGGGCATTGCCGCCGGTCGTGGTTTCGGGATTGCCGAACATCACCCCCAGCTTCATGCGGATCTGGTTGATGAAGACCACCGTGGTCAATGACCTGGCGATCGCCGCAGTGAGCTTGCGCAGCGCCTGGGACATCAACCGCGCCTGGAGCCCCATATGAGCGTCGCCCATCTCGCCTTCGATCTCGGCCCGCGGCACGAGCGCCGCCACCGAATCCACCACGATGATGTCGATGGCCCCGCTGCGCACCAGGGTTTCGGCGATCTCCAGCGCCTGCTCCCCCGTATCGGGCTGCGACACCAGCAGCTCATCCGCATTGACTCCCAGTTTTTTCGCGTAGCCGAGGTCCAAGGCATGTTCGGCATCGATGAAGGCCGCCACCCCACCCGCCTTTTGCGCCTCGGCAATGGCATGCAGCGACAACGTCGTCTTGCCTGATGATTCCGGCCCGAAAATTTCAACCACGCGTCCCCGTGGAAATCCTCCCACCCCGAGGGCGAGGTCAAGCCCCAACGATCCGGTCGAGATCGCCGGTATCCCTACCGGTATCTCGGCCGTACCCAACTTCATGATGGCCCCTTTTCCATACTGCTTTTCGATCTGCGAGAGCGCGAGGTCCAGCGCGCGTTTTTTCTCGTCTTTTTCGCTTGTTTTCTCGGCCATGTGGGACCTCCTTTGGGCGTTGAATGTGGCTCATTATACTCAAGTCCGGCAAGGAAACATAGCCTGAGATTGCGGAGGCTCTACCTGGTCATGAGCAAGCGGACGCAGAGCCCAACGACAGGTCCCAGAGCTTCGTGTAGACGGCGCCGGAGGGCCTTAACTCACTCTTCATCAGGGAGACGGTTGTGACCGGCAGGCTCCCCAGGCGGCTTGCCATCGCCATAACCCCGCTGCCAGCCAAGGCCCTCCCGACCTCGCGGGACCGCTCCTTGATCCTCGCCAAGGTAAGATGAGGGTTGAAGGGCCTGGGCTCACGTGGAAACCCAAGCGTCTCAAGTCCGGATTCGACCTCGCCAGCCAAGTGTACCAGCGCGTTCGGTTGATCGGAGAGATTGCTGAGTCCCAGCCAGAGGACCCGCGGCGCTTGAAGGTCGGGGAAAACTCCAAGGCCCCCCGCTTCAGCAAAGAATTCCTGAACCGCACCGATCCTCTGAGCCAGAACCTGCCGAATCTCATCGACACGTGGCTCCTCAATCTCACTGAGGAACTTCAACGTCAGATGGATGGCCTCAGGCCTCACCCACTGCAGACGGGCCTCGGAAGGCAATTCCCGTAGCAGCTTCCTTTTGAGTTGCTCTTGAAGCTGCTCGATGGCTCGTTTGAGATCAGCCGGTAATTCGACCGCCACAAACGTTCTGATCACGATCGTGCCGCCTTGCCGTCCGCGATCAACCACTGTCGCAACAAGTTCAACGCTGTTTGTGACGCGCGCAACTTGATCGCTTCGCGTGGGCCGTG
Source organism: Nitrospirota bacterium (assembly GCA_016201805.1). Taxonomy (GTDB): domain Bacteria; phylum Nitrospirota; class Nitrospiria; order Nitrospirales; family Nitrospiraceae; genus SCVQ01. The sequence goes on from JACQCB010000162.1 coordinate 7,197, forward strand.
GAAGCGGCAGACCTTGGTCACGCTGCAACTCCCCCTCCCCCGGCGGCGCCGAGCATCCAACCCGATATACACCAGTCCCACCGGCTTCTGAGCCGTCCCGCCGTCGGGCCCAGCGATGCCGGTCACGCTGAGACCGATGTCCACCCGGCTCTTGACACGGGCCCCCCTCGCCATCGCCGCCGCCACCTGGGCGCTGACCGCCCCGTGCTTCCGGAGCAAGCGCTCCGAGACGCCGAGCCACTCGGTCTTCGCTCGATTGCTGTAACAGACGGCCACCCGGTCGAGATAGGCGGAGCTGCCGGGCACCTGAGTCAGGCGATGCCCGATCAGGCCGCCGGTGCAGGACTCGGCCACAGCCAACCGTAATCCCAAACGCGCCAATTGCCGACCGACCACTTCTTCCATGGTCGCGAATCCTTCTGCATAGATGTACGGGCTGAGCCGCCGCCGGACGCGCCGTACAAGCTCGTCCATCATTACTTTGGTCTTGGCCCCGCACAAGGTCAGGGACACCGTAACGCCCAGGGGGGAAGCCAAGAGCCCGAGCCTGATCCCACTCCCCCTCCCGACAAGGTCCTTCAGTCGGTGATCCAGTTCAGCTTCAAGAATTCCAACGGTATGCAGTACCCGCCGGTCGATGCACCTGTGCTGTGTCACCCGCCTATGCGCAGCGACTTCCATCTGGAGTCGGGGAACAACTGCCGTGGCAAACATCGCTCTGGCTTCGCTCGGTACGCCAGGCAACGCCACGATCACCGCCCCTTTCCAGCGCAAGCAAAAGCCCGGCGCAGAGCCAACGGAGTTGGCCAGCACCTCTGCGCCGACCGGAATGAGTCCCTGGCGAAACTGTGCTTTCGTCGGCGTTCGTCCCCAGGCCTCCAACTGACGCCGCATCCCATCCAGCGCTTCGGCTCGTCGGCGCAACGGCCGGCCGGTCGCGCGAGCCACCGCCTGTCTGGTCCGGTCATCTGTGGTCGGCCCCAATCCACCGGTCAGCACCACGACGTCAGCCCGACGAGCGGCCATCCGCAGCGCTGCCGCAATATCGGCCTCCTCGTCACCCACCACGGACTTGTACCGCACTTCAACTCCGGCTTCGGCCAGCCCGTCCGTCAAAAACAACGAATTGGTATCCAGCCGCCCTCCGAGCAGCAATTCCGACCCGACCGCAATGATTTCTCCACGTCGCACGTCAGCCTCCGCCGGTCAGACCCACATCGATCAACACCCTCTTCCAGACTCGATCACGATGAGGCGATAGCAGATCACCCCCTCTCTGTCAACGACCATTCGACGCCCTGTCGAGTTTCTGCCCCACTGCACGCGGTGGAATCTCTCGGCGCAAAAATCCCGCGGCCCACCATAAGCCTCCGAGCCTGACGAGCCCAACGAGACCGAGTTGACAACTCAGGGGACGAAATGCTACAAAAGCCCTTTCCCATCTGATGTTTTCGCCTATCGGTTCTCGCATACGGTGCGAAGGAGGAGTCAATGGCCAGTGCTGAGCAGCCTGCCAAGCGGCAGTTCGTCAACTTCAGTTTTCACAAAATAGACCCGGCTTGGCGCAGACTGTCTGAGGAAGAACGGAGCCGGGGCAAGCAGGAATTTGTCCGGGTGGCGGAAGAATATGCGGGCAAGATCATCGTCATTCCCTATACCCTGATCGGGATCCGGGGAGACTGCGACTTCATGCTCTGGCGGATCGGGTACGAGCTGGAGCTGTTTCAGGAGATGATGTCGAAGCTGCTCGCCACAGGACTGGGCAAGTACCTTACCACGCCCTACTCCTATCTCTCCATGACAAAGCGCTCGATCTACGTGGACCACCACGTCCACGAAGGACAGGAAAGCAAGCGACTCCAGGTTGTTCCCGGCAAGAGCAAATACATTTTCGTCTATCCCTTTGTCAAAACGCGCAAGTGGTACCTGCTGACCAAGGCGGCCCGTCAGGGGATGATGGATGAGCACATCGAGATCGGACACCGGTACCCTTCCGTGAAGCTGAACACCACCTATTCGTTCGGCTTGGACGACCAGGAATTCGTGGTCGCCTTCGAGACGGACAAGCCGGAAGACTTCCTGGACTTGGTCATGGAACTTCGCCTGGCGGAGGCCAGCCGCTATACCGAGCGAGACACCCCCATTTTTTCGTGCATTTTGAAAAGCCTGAAGGAAGTGCTCGACACGCTGGGCGGCTAACGAACAATCCCCTCCGCATCATGCGGCCTTCTGCTGTGCGGAAGGGCAACCGTTGTGATGCCGTTTCAGCGGACGACGCCATAAAAGAGGAGCACCGCGATGAAGTGTCCCAAGTGTACCGGACTGCTGATCCAGGAAGAGATTCAAGAACACAGCGGCCGTTTTCACGGATGGCGGTGCATCCAATGCGGTCTCCGGCTCGATCAGACGATCGTCCAGAACCGCCACGACGACCACGCCGACGCGGCCGGTGACCTGGCCGGATCGTCCTCCCATTGCTCGCCAGATCGCCGCCCCAGGACAGCCGGCCGACAAAAACGGCCGGCTGGAAAAACCTAGGACGGTCCCGTTCGCCAGGCCGCCACTGTCCGTTTTCACATGACTGCTGCCCTGAGATCAGACCCTTCCCCTCATCCTGATCCACCACCAGGTTCTGCCTTGGCCGCAGCCCTTTCGGCAATCGTGCCGGGTCTGGGACAATCGCTCAAACGGCAAGGAACCCACGCCGCCACGATTGCTGTAACGGGGGCAGCCTTACTGATCGTCACCGGATGGATCGCACAGACCAGCGGGATCGGGTCGGCCGCCTTCTTCTTCCTGCTCCTCGTGTTGCCCTGGTGGACCCTCCAGAGCTACGATGCCTACCTCTCCAATCAGCCTGGGGCAGGAACAACATCGGCGTCGCGCACAACCGGGTTGTGGCAAAGCTTACGGACAGCCTGGTCCCGTGCGCATGACATTCGTTACCTGGGCGCCTTGTTCCTCCTCACCGCTCTGACGGATATCTACATCATCGCGGCAAACCCGTCCTATTCCTTGACCGTCTTCTGCATGAAACCTGCGGGACTTTGGGGGATCCTCGCCAAAGCCCAATCGCCGACCCTGCATCTATTGATCGGCTACGGGTTCATCCGCCTTCGCCGCTGGGCCCTCCTCCTGTACTTGGCTTATGCCGCCTTTGGCCTCCTCAACACCACCGCCAACTACGCTTGCTTCGGCTACGGACGCATCAGGACCGCCTTCTTGCTGACGCTGATCGCCTTCACTGCCTATGTACTGTGGCGGCAACGCGGCTTCCGGCGCAGCGAAGCCCTTGCCACGACTTTGACAGTATAAGGAAGGTTGTGCTATCACCAACTTGCCCTGCTCTCATCGGGGAAGGGTGCACCGAGTTGCACGGCACCTCCTATGGACGAGACAACCGCACTCTGCGCGATCAGACATTCGGATGGGTCCGTCAGTCTCTACGTGGATGAAGCCTATGCGATCGAACGCGGCGCGGACCCCGCCAAGCTGGTACAAGTGGCGATCCCCAGAGAGCTTTACACGACCGGCACGGTTCAGCAAATTAGAGAGTACGTGGCCACCTATCTCGAATCACAGACACAAGGCTCCGCGTAACACTCCGGCCGTCGCCCGCGCACGGACAGCAAGCAGGAACACCACGGTATGGAAACACGGTTGACTCAGGAACAAATCACGGCCGTCGTGGATACCCTTCCGATCCAGGGGCGGATCATGTTGCGCCTGCTGTTGCTGCAGTACTTGGATGTGACGCCGGAAGATATTCAATACATGGCCTCGGATCGACCCGATCCACGCTTTCAGTCCGGCGAAAAACCGAAAACGCCCTACATTTCCAACGAGACTCTGGAAGGCATCACGAAGCGCGCCGCCCACTATCGGCAGCAGATTCGTCTGAAGCGGGAACGGGCGTGGCACAAGATCGACTGCCTGGGAAAACAGACCGCCCTCACCGATTCGCTCTGCACCCTGGCCGAGCAACTCCTCGTGTCACGGTTCCGGCTGGATGGCGCCGCAGTGGAAGAATTGAAGAAGGGAGCCCGCACTGCGATTCCCAGGCCGGCGATCAGGATGTTGGAGCACCGTTGGGACAAGGACGAGATCACGGAAGACGACTACCGCAGGGAACGGCTGTGCATTGAATATCAGTCCCTCGTGAGAAGGGGAGAACGGGAACGCAAGCGCTTGGATCTCGCTAAGCGGGAACTAGAGATGGTCAGTCTGGTCCCCTTGCAGGACCACGAAATCTGCCAGATCTGGGGCATCCCGGCGGGGAGTCTGGCAGCCCGAAAGGTAAAGTACCTGCACCAATACCTTCAAGGAGTCCAAGGCAGCCTTAACGCCTTCCAACCTGCGACTGAGCAAGCGACCACGCCACCTGTCGATCTTTGGAAAGAGACCTTTCTCGCCCTCTCCCGCCAATCGGTCCAGCGCTCAGCCGCAACGTATGACGGCCTCGAAGAAAGCGAAGATAGATTGCAGGATAAACTGACGGCCTTTGCCATCGGCACCTTCCCGGAAGAATCCGAAAGCCGTTTTTGGCTGTCTCTGACGCGAGATTCCAGAGACAATTCCGAATATGGAGCCACTCCTCCGTCCGTCTTCGCCCTCCAGCGGCTCTCGGCCATCCTGAACGAAATGGACACCTCACCGGAAGCACTGGAACACGACCTGCTCGCACGAGTGTCCCCGACTCCGAAGGCCGCTACGGCCCAGTCGATTGAGCAAGCCAAGTCTGCCGACCCTCAACTCGGCGAGTTGGGCGAGCACGTGTTACGGAGCATGATAGGAGAGGGGCACACAGACCTCCAGGGACGCCGGTGAAAACGAACCCTCCGCCCAGGCATGGCATATTCCCATCTCTCTGCCTTACCGGACGTTGATCGAGACAACTTGAATTTCTCCTCCGTCACGGTATAATTAAAACTGTCATGTATATCTTTGGCACTCATGCCAGCCCCTCACCGAAGCGTTTTTTCCTCATCATTGCAGCCCCCGTGCTGGCGATTGCGCTCCTGACAGGCATGCCGGCTGCTGAGTCGGCCGACAGCATGCTGGAGATCACCGACCTTATTTCTCATCCGGAGCAATACGATCGGCAGAGCATTGCGGTGGTCGGCCGTGTGGCCAACCTCCAAGTTGCCACCAACCGCCAGGGACAGCCTGCCTACGGCTTCCTGCTCAAAGCCGGTAGCGGGTCGGTGAAGGTGGTGGGATTGGGCAAAGCTGAAGTACGCGAGGGCGACCAGGTAATCGTTGAAGGTGTGTTCAACCGCCTCCGTCAAGTTGGTCGGGGCATCATCTACAACGAGATTAAAGCCAGCTTGATTCGTCCACTAGACAGGCTCAACCCGGATCTGGTCGGCTGACACCCCCTGCTCTGCCCGCTTTTCAGCCACGTAGTTTTGCACAGTCCCCCATCTCTATCCTCACGCACCACTCCTTTAAATGCGCTTGACGTGGGCCATGACACTTGATACAAAAGTCTCTGCGTGGCGGTGTAGCTCAGTTGGTAGAGCAGCGGACTCATAATTCTGCTGGGAGTCCGCTTGCAACGGTTAAATTCGCTAGTAATTTAAGTTAGTTGCGAGCAAGCACCTCCGCACACACATATCCTCAGTCTCTCGTTTCTGTTCCCTTATTTTTCCATGAGTTACCACTGCGTACTTTTCTCTGTTATCACAAAACTATCACACCACCTTGACCGGCTCAGTTGTTGTCATAGCTCCACTTCACTTGTGAGTATGTGGCCGATTACCGAACTTTCCCTGTGGAAGAGCCAGAGCAGGCGTTCCATCAGTTTATCTCAAGAATAGGGTTTGGAAATTAGCGGGGTATATTCTCTCGCCGGCGGATACGCGGGCGCATCTTGGGGGGAGCAGGGGGGTGTCGAAGACTCCCCCCCCACCGGCCCTGTCCGCTATTGAGCAGACCATCTAGACCAAACAGTCTCTGCCACAGGTAGCAATAAATTCAATGGGGGCAATGCGGCACAAAACAAAGTCGCGCGTTGAATAAACAAATATCGCCTTCAAGCCCACCTGTCAGGTCAAATGATGCATGAATGAGCACGTTTTATCGGTTGGATTCTCGTGCGGCACTCGTCCAGTCGGCATAGGTAAAGTTTGCCGCCTCATGGTACACATTACCCAGAACCTCCAGCCAAACTACTCATGTCGCACGCAAAGTTGAGTAGATAGTCATCCATGGGCCCAAATTCACGATGGCATGGCGTATGCTTTCAAACATAGACGAGCACTCTCCATTTGCATGCCTTGCGTGCAGGCTTGCAACTGGCTCGCTGTCAGCCAACTTGCATGCACCACATGACCGTGGAAAGAGGACCATCGTATGATTATTCCTTGGAGCCCTTGGAACCGCGTGAAGCATGCCAGTCCACAGCCTACGAGAAACCCGCTACCTCCAAGCCGTCAACCAATGAATAGGGTTGGACCGCCTCCAGCGAAAGCAGTCTCTGTTCCTATGCCCCCACAGGCTAAGCCTACGGACTCCGTCACAATTTCCTCTACTGCCCAGGCTCAGACTGCGAAGCCTTCGTCTGCCATGCCACGCACTACTCCCGATCCATCCACCCTTGATAAAACCCGCGCAGGCAACTCCTCAGTCGCCGATCTACAGCAGGATCAGCACAGTGTCCAAGCAGCCCAACACGACATTCGGCAGGACGAAGATCGAGATGATGACGAGGGGGAAGATGAAAATAGAGAGGAAATTGAGGGACAAAATAACGAGGTGAACGCAGAGAAACTGAACTTGGCTCAAAATCTAAGCATCAGCGCAAGTACGCAGGATACCGTCAAGCATCAGCAGGGTCTTTCGGTAGGCCAGAAAGATGATGGGCACGTCATCCGCCAGAATTTGCAGGATGTACAAACGACACAGCCAGTACTTCCTCAGAACCGCCCCTCTGACCCAAGGATGGAGAAGATTCTTCAGGATCTCAGGAGTCTCCTGGCTGACCTAGGAAAAGCCTAGGAAGGACGGCTCCACCTCCCGATGGATCAGGTAGTTGTTTGATCATGACACACACTTATTTGTGCGAGCCAAACTGAATCGTTCGCAAAGGATATAGACCGGGGAGTCGCCTAGGACTCGAACCTCCAGCCATTGCATCAAACTTCTCTCACTTTTTATCCCCTGACGCACCGCTTCTCTGAGCTGCTCGTCCAGGTTTCCACCAAGCCGTTTGTACTCAAATCTTGTCTTTGGAAACTTCCATGGTGTTTAGAGGTGTCTCCTGAGTGTTTAAAGTGTGACAAGGTTGTTGAATCCAACCCTGACGATGCGCTTAACTTAATCATCGAACGGAGGTCCATTCAAAAGGGAAGAGAGAGGATGGTTTCGTGACCTGTGAGACGCGCAAAAAAACCAAAAAGCTGGCTCGTTGGACCACGCTCTGTCACGACAGCTCATTCCAGCATACATCAGCCTACGTCAGCTATCTCGACACGGCGCGATGAAAAGCGTACAGCTGAACGGGCAGGCACGGTTGAGGGTCACGGCCATGGATGGCAGGGAGCGAACGGACAGAGCCGGGACGATCACGAGCCGATCACGCGGCGAAAGAGGGCTCAGCCCGGCCTCCCAGCCCGTTCACATTGGTAAATGGAATCCGTAACGGGAGCGCAGGCATGAGAGGAGGGTTCGTAGCAGTACACACTGGGGCTTGAAATACCGAAGCCCCTCAAGGGGGTGACCCTTCAGGGGCTCCCAGCCGGAATTTCACCGGCTGACACAGCGGGTTAAGCTATGTGGATGTGGCAGTCCTCATCATAGCCCCCCTGGTTCAGCTCGTCAACAATTTCGGCCATGGAGCCCCCTGAGGTCCCCCCTCCACCCACATAGGAGGGACCATGGCGGAGCTATCTCACGAATCGGAGAAACAGGACTCTCACGCGGACGCCCAGGCCGGGGCCGCCGCATGGCGACAGCCAGCGCCGGACCCGGCCTGGGGGGTTAGGGGGGACGCCAGTCCCCCCGCTTCTCTTGAAGACTCTACAACAAGTGCACAGAGAGAGGAGGCGACCCTTCCACCCCTGCCCGTTCCCCATGAAATCCGGAGCCTCTACTGTGCCCACTGTGGGGAGAAAAAGCGCATCACCATTCGCTGTCAAGGACGGACCTGTCCCGAGTGTCGCCGGGCTGACTTCTGGCGGCTCATGAAAGGCTATGAAGGCTTGGCGGAGACGATGGAGAACCCCAAGCTGGCCACCTTTACCGTTCCCAATATGAAACGACTGACGAAGGAAGCCTTCTTGTCCATCACGCGCGCGTTCAAGAAACTGTTTCGTCGCAAGTTTTACCAAGAGCGGGTGCGTGGGGGAATCTTTACAGTGGAAACGACCAACCACGGGAACGGCTGGCACCCGCACCTTCATGTACTCCTGGATGCGGACTACCTGGCGCAGAGAAAGCTTGACGCAGATTGGAAGAAGCTCACCGGTGGGATGGTCGATATCCGGGCCCGCACCCCGCAGAATGCCCTCCCGTACATGCTGAAGTATGTGGGCAAGGCGCCGGATATCTACCGGACGGATCAGAACAAGGGACTCAAGCGGTATTGCTCGCCAGACGAACGGATTGCCCGCGAAATCGAGTTTAACGCGGCGATGAAAGGGATACGGATGGTCCAGCCGTTCGGAAGTCTCTATGGAAAGGAGAAGCCCGTCAAATCCGTTCTGACTTGTTCCACCTGCGGCGGAACGGATTGGATCAGTGAATGGGGCCTGCAATCCATGATTGATGCGGGAGAAGTCATGGAGGTGAAACCCCAACGGATTCAACATGAGGTGCGCGCCGATAGCGCGGACGAGTCGGGTTGATGAAGGACGATGGGTTAAAAGATCGGAGACTTGCCTCGGTGTTGCCTCTCAAGCAGGCATTGGAACGAGAGCGGCAACCTTGCGAGCCAGTCTGTCTAAAGTCCGAGGATGCTTTCATGAATCCGGTGCGGGAAGACTCACATTCGCCAATGCCATTATTGATGTCTGATGCTCCCCACCGTGATCCCTTGCAATTGTTAACCGTGGCTGACGTCGCTCAGATCCTACGGGTGAAACCAAAAACCGTCTATGCCTGGGTGGGGCAGCGCAAGATCCGTTATGTCAAAGTCCACGGGGCCCTGCGGTTCCTTCGCCGGGATCTTGAAGCCCTGATGATGCCGGTTGAGGTGATCATGTCCCCGA
>JACQCB010000057.1 GCA_016201805.1 Nitrospirota bacterium
GACTCCACGGTGAAGCTCCTGTTCTTGGCCGGATTCCTCGAGCTGGTCCTCTACCGGCTCGTGTCGCGGCTCGGCATGCACCTGAGCAAACTGGCCCAGCAGCACGAGTGGCTGCGCCTCACCTTCAAAGCCCTCTCTGCCGTCGGCTTTGCGCTGCTCAACTTCGTATCCCTGCTTCTCTTCCTGGCCCTCTTTCTCCTGCTCTTCAATAAAGTCAGGGCCGTGGGCGGCGGGCGGTATGATACGTGGCTGGTGCCGGCGGTCTCCTTGCTCGTGCTCGTGACGGTGGCGTTTCTGCTTTTTCCTCCTGCGATGATCGGCTCGGTCGTCTACAACCTCGTCTTTTCCGTCGTGCTGGTGGTCCTGATCGCCGAGTATGTCGCCACGCATCCGTCTTGGCCGCAACGGGGCATGATCCTGTGTTACGGGCTGGGAATCACCGGGTGGCTCTATTACCAGACCGTTTCGACCACCTATGGTCTGCTGAAGTTGACGGCCGTGCCGCCGCTGGTGCACGAGATCAATCGGGCCGGGGAGGCTCTGATGGTCCTGGCGAGCATCCTCGTGTTCTGGGCTTACGGGAGCACGCCGTTTTGGACCAAAAACAAGCGCCAACGCCGGCGGGCGGCGATCTTCGGAGCGGTGGGAGGCGGCACCTTCCTTGCGCTCCTCTTTCTGGACTATTTTCTGGGCCTCTACGACAAGGCGTTGGCTGAGAGCATCCGTAAGGCAGGCGAAGGAATCGGCTGGATTTTTCAGATGGGGATGGGCTACACCTTTTACCTGCCCTTTGCGCTCTATGTGGCCGGCCTGCTCTGCTGGGCCTACACGGTGGTGAAGCTGCTCACCATCGGGCGTTTGGCGGGCTACGGGTTGGGGCTGATGTTCATCGCGGGCTATGCGCTCCAGCTGTCCCATCTGAGCCTCATGGTGGTGTTGGGCTTGATGTTGCTCAACCTGGATAAGCGGCGGGTCGCGGCTCCGGTCGGCGAATCCGTTCAGGAGGGGCTGATCGCCGGGTCCACGGTGGGGTTGGTGAGTGAACAGACGACTTAACAGAAACGGTAGGGATGTATGAGCGACCAGAATGTTTCAAACATGGGGGAGTCCGGCGGGGCGGTGGTCGAACAACCGGATCAGCAGTTGACGCCGGATGAGGAAATCGCCGAGATCGAGAAGCTGCTCGGGACCGAGCCGGATGACTTTCAGGCTCGGTGCCGGCTGGGCGAACTCTATTTCAGCAAAGGGCGGCTGGACGATGCCCTGACCGAGGTGAAAAAATCGATTGAGATGGCGGAGGGGCTCCGGACCGAGATGAATCGCTCGCTGGCCATGTACTATTCCAATCTGGGCACCATCTATGCCACCAAGAACATGATCGAAGAGGCGGAGGCTCAGTTCAAGAAAGCGCTGGAGGTCCACGCGGACGACGTGCTCGCGCTCTTCAATCTCGGTCGCGTGTGTTCTGAAAAACGGCAGTTCATGGACGCCAAAACCTATTACGAACGGCTCGTGGAAGTGACGCCCGACGACCCGATCGCCTGGTACAATCTGGCCCTGGTCTACGTGGAGCTGGATAATCCCGCGGTGTCGGATTACAACACGATCGACATGGCGATGCAGTGTTATCTTCGGACTCTCGAACTGGACCCCAAGCACTTGGATGCCAGTTTCAAGTTGATGGATCTCGCGCTCAATCACAAGAAGACCGACCTGGCGATCAAGGTGATGGAAGACGCCGTGGAGCAAAATCCGGACGAGCCCCTGGTCTATTACAACCTGATCAGCACGTATGAAAAGTGTAAGATGTTCGAGCAGGCCGAACAAGCGAGGCAAAAGCTGAAGGATCGCTTTGCCAAGCGAGCCAAGGAAGCCGGTAAGGCGTAAGCGAAGCCTTAAAAGGAGCACGGCACATCATGTTGGGAAGCATCGGATTTACTGAGCTGATTTTGATTCTGGTCATCGTGTTGATCATTTTCGGCGCTGGCAAGCTTCCCCAGCTTGGGGAAGGGCTTGGAAAAGCCATCAAGGGCTTCAAAAAGTCCGTCCACGAGGCGGATGCCATCGAGGCGGAAGCCCAGGCCCAAGCGCAATTGTCGGCGGCAGCCCAGGGCCAGCCGACGCCAATTCCTGCGCAGGGGGCGACGGCATCGCCGGTCGAATCGCTGGCGCCGGCGCAGCCGACAGCGGCCGTTCCGCCATCGTCCCAAGCGTAAGGGCCGGTGTAAGGGGATCGAGGCGGTGCCGAACCAGGTGGGCCGGCCATAGCGCCGGTCTGTCTTCCAGAGAGAGGATGTTGCACCATGGGTACGGAAGTCGATCTCAGTGTCGGATACATTGAAACCTTTGCCGGGAACGGGAAGGCCAGGAGTACCGGAGACGGTAAGCGGGCAACCAAGGCCGGGATTCCGCTGCCGCATCATCCCGTGGTGGATAAAGAGGAACGGTATCTCTATTTTGCGGAATCCGGGTCGGACCGCATCCGACGGGTGGATTTAAAGGCAGGCACGCTCCACAATTACGCGGGGATCGGCGAAACCTGCTATAGCGGGGATTCCGGACCCTGCAGTGAGGCGGGCCTGTATCTTCCGCTCGGCGTGGCCTGCGATTCGCGCAACGATCTCTATGTTTGCGATTCGGGCAGCAATCGGATCCGCAAGATCGATCACGAGACCGGCATCATTACCACCGTGGTCGGGACGGGGCAGTTCGGCTTCAACGGGGATGGGCCGGCCCTGGAAGTCAATCTCACCTACCCCGCCGCCATCGTGTTCGATCAGGACGATGTCCTCTACATCGCGGATACGCAAGCCCATCGGGTCCGTCGCTTCGATCCGAGGACGGGGCTGGTCACCACGATCGCCGGCATGTGGTCGGCTGAGGATGATGCCCGCGAGCAGCCGCTGGTCGCGCGGAACCTCGTGGTGCTCTCGGGCGATTCCATCGGCATCGATTTCAGCGACGATCATGGATGGTTGCGGCCGGAGTGTTCCGACGGGCTGGACCTGTCGCTTTACTTGGACGACGGGAAGTCTGCGCTGGAGGCGAGACTGTATGACTTGGTCGGCATGGCCGTGGACAGCCACGGGCACGTGTATGTCGTGGACAAGGGAAGCAACCGCGTCAGGAAAATCGACCGGCACACGGGGATCATCTCCACCGTGGCCGGCGTCTGCCGGTATGGCTACGACGGCGACGATAAGCCGGCGGTACAGGCGATGCTCCATGCGCCGGAAGGGGTGGTCTTTGATCCCTGGGACAATCTCTATGTCTCGGACACGATGAACCACCGCGTCAGGAAAATCGACGCCAAGACCGGAATCATCTCGACCGTGGCGGGGAACGGCGACAGCGGCTACGAGGATAAGAATATGGGCGGGTGCGGCATGGCCCGGTTCGTCGCGAAGGAAGACGCCGGCCAACTCAAGCATGGCGACGGCCTGCTGGCGGTGGAGGCGGTGGTGAACGCACCGGTCGGCATGACCTTTGACTCGCAAGGGTCGTTGTACATTTGCGAGCGCGGTGAAAACAAGATCAGGCGTGCGAAAGTGTGGTGACCCTCTCAGCCGGATAGCTTGCCGCCGGCGGATGGTGGCCCGACATTCCGCAAATGATTTTACTTGGAGAGACGGGGCTTCGGGATGGCGCGACTCGAGCGGATGCGTGTAAGGTCTCATTCCCGTATCGCGATTTTTGCCGGTCTGTTCGTCGGGGCGCTGGTTCTTGGGTGGCTGGGCATTCCCATCGTCAGCTCTGAAGGGATGTTTATCCGGTCTCACCACATTGCCGGTGAGATCCCTGCCGCGCCGGAAGATCCTGCCTGGGGCACAATCCCTCCCTTAACGTTGCCGCTCAGCGGACAGGTCATCACGCGTCCTGTCTGGCCTGAGCCGAGCGCGCGGGCGCTTGTCGTGCGGTCGGTGCACAATGGGACCGACATCGCCTTTCTGCTGGAGTGGCAGGACAACACCAAAAACGATCGGCTGACGCCCGGCACGTTCCGCGACGGGGTGGCGATCGGACTTCCCCTGGGAGATGCCCCCGCCTTTTTTTGCATGGGGCAACTGGACCACTACATCAACATCTGGCATTGGAAGGCCGACTGGCAAAGCGATATCGACCGCCGGGCGGCCAAGGCCGCGGAGCGCAAAAGTGAAGGGGGGGAGGTTCGCCGCTTCGAGGTGATTCCCCGCCGCGCCTCCTCTGTCGAGGACTTGATCGGCGGCGGGTTTAGCACGCTGACGACCAAGCAGACACAAGGCCGGGTGCAGGGTAAGGCGACGTGGAAGGATGGGCTCTGGCGCGTGGTCGTCAGGAGGCCGCTTGCCGGTGCGGACCAGGAAAACGAGGCCAGGCTTGAGCCGGGTCGTCTCCAGACAATTGCCTTCGCGGTCTGGAACGGTGAAAACAAGGAGCGCAACGGGCAAAAATCAGTGGCTCCGTGGTTCCAACTTTCGATCGATGCCCCGGCGAAGCTGTGAGGGGACTTGGCGGGCTGTCTCACAGGGGGGAACGGTTTCAGCCCGTGAGCCGGGGAAGACAAGCCCTCCCGATGGGTAGGGCTTTTTTCATGTGGCTCATGGCGGTGGGCTGCTGGGGCCTGTTATCCGGCACGCTTCTCGCCGGGCCCGATGCCGAGATGACGGAGAGCGAAGCAGTCCGTCTTGGAGAACAGTTCGGCGTCGTGGTCGGCGCGGTCGACGAGGCAATTCAGAAAGAACTCAAGATGCAGAGGCCGGAAGGGGTGGTGGTCTTCGAGGTGATCGGGGGCACCCCAGCCGACTTGGCCGGCATCAAGGTGAGGGCGGTGATCAAGGAGATCGACAAGGTCGAAGTCAGAACCCTCATCGACTTTGGCCGGGCCTTGAAGAGGGCGCTGCCGACCGAGAATTTCACCGTGGGCACCTATGAGCCGGCCGACCCCGAAGTGCAGGGCGTCGGGGGACTGATCAATTTCCATTTCGTCCGGATCGTGAAGGATTAGGGCCGGTCTCGACCGGCCTGGGGGACTCTGCATGGGGACAGTGAAAAGACTGGTCGGCGGAATCCTGCTGGCGCTCGTGCTCGTCGGCCATGCGGCCGACCGCGATCGAGCGGTCGCGCAACGAGCGGATGTCCAGGCGCCGAGCGAGTGGGTGGAAGAGATCGAGAAGATCTTCATCCGGTCGGAGGACTGCAAGCAGTGTCACGACCGGCATTATGAAGAATGGAAGGGGATGCGCGAGCAGACTCCGGACCTCAAGACGTTCGGCCGTGTCGATGCAGCCCTGCTGCACGGCACCTCGCTCGAGTCGCCGGTCTTTAAGACGGTCCTCGGCCTCTGGCTCCAAACGAACCCGACGGCCGAGCAGCAAGCCAAATGCCTGTCCTGCCATGCGCCGGCCGTGACCGTCTTCCCGCAGCACGTCGACAAGATCGCGCGCCAGGTTCTGGCCGGCAAGGTCGAGGTGGAGGGCATCGGCTGCGCATCCTGCCACCTGATCAATGCCGTGGCCGAGGCGGGGGCTCCTCCCCCGACCTTCAAGATTCAGCCGGGGAAGGTGTTGTACGGGCCTTATGCGGAACCCGAGGAAAATTTGGTCCATCCATCCAGCCGATCCGATCTGTACCGGGGAGCCAATTACTGTACCTCCTGTCACTTCGACAAGGTCAAGGACGTGACGCGCCGCGATCTGCCCGGTGAAATTCTGCAAGGGACCATCTGTCAGGACTGCCACATGGAGCCCTCGACCGGCAGTTCGACCTCCAAGCGTGGCTCCATGACCCGCTCAATCGGGCGGCATTGGTTCCGCGGCGTGGTCATTCCCGGCGTCATGCTGAAAAATAGGAACCTGCAGGCGGAATGGATGCCGCGGGTGGACATCGAGACCAAGGCGACGCCCACGATGGTGGAAGGGACGGTGTTGGTGCGGACCGGCAGCCTGCCCCATAGTTTTCCCGACGGGGATCCGCTGCTGAAGCAATTTTTCATCACGATCACGGTGAAGGATGCCAAAGGACAGGTCCTGGCGACCGAGCAAAAGCGGTTTGGGCTGCCGTTCGAGCAGATTCTCCGAGGACCGATCCCGGAACCGTTGGTGAGGGGAGGGACCACCAAGCGCGTGCCCTTCACGGCTGCGATCCCTTCCGGCGCAAGCCCGGCCACCGTGGAGGCGCTGTTGACCTATGCGTTGATCCCGGAGCCGGACCAGGCTCTCAAACAGCGATACTTGGCGACGCTTGCCACCGAGAAAGAACGCAGCACCGCCGCCACGCTGATTCATGAGTATACGCAGGCACGCGTACTGACGTTCCGCACGAAGGCGCTCTAGCAGGATGTTGAAAAAGTCCGCCAGCTTTGTTCTCGCGTCGCTTCGAGGCTCGACGTACTGCAAAGAGTACGACTCGCCTCTTCGCTCGCTGCGGCCGCGCCGGACGTCCTTTTTGACCATCCTGCGGGCCCTTTTTAGATCGTCATCGACTCGCTACGCTCTCACGTTCCACGGTCGAGAAAATAGTTTTTCAGCAGCCTGCTAGCAGGACGTAAGGAGAGCTGTGAGGAGACCGCGTCGGAGAGGAATGGCCGGGATCGTGGTTTTGGCGGCGCTGGCGTTCCTGGCTGTCTGGGGAGGAACGCCGTTCAGCCTGGCCCAGGATGCGGCGAAGTCAAAGGGAACGTTGGAGAAGGTCTTCCCGAGTTCCAATAAGTGCAAGCGCTGTCATGAGCGTGTGTTCGAAGAGTGGGAGGCCTCCCCTCTGTCACGGTCGATCCATTCCGCTACGTTCCGAGCGTCGCTGGAGGAATACCTGGCGTTTTCAGGGGGCAAGGAGAAGGCCCTCTGCTTCCGGTGCCATGCGCCGCATGTAAGCGAGTACGTGGATCAGGCGCAGATGTTTGTCGCGCAGGCGCAGTCCGGCGATCCCGCCATCGACGGCGTCGGCTGCGCCCAGTGTCATTTGATCAAACAGGTGGATCGGACCGCCCACCCGCCCGTCCCAAAGTATGAAGCGGGGAAAACGTTGTTCGGTCCCTACAAGGATTTTGTCCAGAATCTGGCGCACCAGTCTCAAGAATTGGAGCTCTTTCGCAAATCCGATCTTTGCATGAACTGCCATCAGTCGGTTCCGGCCGCCGCCAATCTTGGGAAGGCGAACGAATTGCTGGGGACCTGGGAGAAAAGCCAGGCGGCCAAGTCGGGCAAGGAATGCCAAGCTTGCCACATGCCCGAACAAGTGGGGGAGTCCGCCAACGGCGAGAATAAGCGGAAGGTGGCCAACCATACGTTCCCCGGGCGTGTCGGAACGCTCAGGCAGGAAGCGGCCAAGCTGGAGGTGGAGACGGCGGTGAAGGGCGATCAGACCAAGGTCACGGTGACCGTCCAGAGCCTCGTTCCGCACAACCTCCCCACGACCCATCCGGCTTGGGCCAGGGTGGTGCTGGATATGGCGATCAAGGGCAAGAATTTAAAAACCGTCTTTGCCGATCGGCGAGTCTACGGACGAGTGTTTGCGGATGCCAAGGGGCAGAAAACCGTTTTCGACTTTATGGCGGTCAAAGTGCTGGAAGATACCGTGCTCAAGCCTGAGGAGAGCCGCGTCGAAACATTCCTGTTTCCGACTCCCAAGGATGCGCGATCGTTCGACGTGGAAGTCTCGCTGAGTTACGCTCCGGTATCTGGGGCACCCGCGTTTCTGCAGCGCATCGAGGCGGAATCTTCGAAGGGCGTGCAAGATCCCGTTTTTCAGCCCATTGCCATTGTGAAGCGGGCGGTCAATGTGCCATTGCCGTAGCGCTGAAGCGTGGGTTGTTCGGGAGTGCGCCGGGCTTAGTCGGAGACGATGGTCGAGCCGGGCGATTTCATCTTGAAAATCTGGATGGCCGCGTAGATGTTCTTGGCCGGTTGATTGAGGATCAGTTGTGAATTGGTGATGTGCGTGTCGATGAGTTCAAAAGGGCCGCCGCTATAGTAGATCCGGCATTGATCGATCGCGCAGTTCTTGTAGACGTGGTTATCCAGGGTCAACGACTCGCTCTTGAAGGTTTTCTCCTCCACGAGGATGTATTCAGGTCCCACTCCCACAGCGCTCTCCTTCGCCGGCCACTATAACAGATTCGTTTTGACCCCGGCAAACTTTGCGCGGTGACCGGCTCCGGATCGAGAGGGCCTTGCGTCCTCAAACGATTCCGGCACCGGCCAGACGAGGGGCGTTTCGTCTTGATCATTCGGGACCGTCTGTATACAATGGCCGAAATTTTGCGTGCGGGCCCGGCTCTGGAAGAAGTGGGCTAATTGGGGCACGTGTCGCTAACGGGAGGAGCCTTCTGTGGATGCAACAACCGTCATTGTTTTTTCGATTGTCACTGCGGTCGCCGGCATCGGCTATGGTCTCTATCTGGCGTTTTGGATCTTCAAGCTCGACGCCGGCAACAAGGATATGCAACGGATCGCTCTGGCGATCCAGGAGGGGGCGTCGGCCTACCTGAACCGGCAATATCGGACCGTCGGATTGGTGGCGGCCGGGTTGTTCCTGCTCCTCTGGGCGGGCGGTTTCTGGTCCGATAAATTCGGGCTGCTGACGGCGGTTGGGTTCCTTGTGGGGGCCGGCGCCTCGGCCACGGCACCGGGGCGGAGCCGTCACAGGGCTTCTGCTGATCGGTCTGGGGCTCTTGGCCCTGTCCGGCTTCTACGCCATCGGATCGGCAATCGCCGGGCAGGAAAAGGCGATTCATGCGTTGCTGAGCCTGGGATTCGGGGGCAGCCTGATCTCGGTCTTCGCGCGTGTGGGAGGCGGAATCTATACGAAGGCGGCGGACGTGGGGGCCGATCTGGTCGGCAAAGTTGAAGCGGGGATTCCGGAGGACGATCCCCGCAATCCGGCGGTGATCGCCGACAATGTCGGTGACAACGTCGGGGACTGCGCCGGCATGGCAGCCGATCTGTTCGAGACCTATGCCGTGACCACGGTGGCGGCGATGGTGTTGGCCTTCACGCTGTTCAAGGGGCAGGCGGAGCCGATTCTCTATCCCTTGGTGCTGGGAGGGCTCACGATCATCTCGACCATCATCGGCATCATGTTCGTGAAGGTGGGGCCTGGCGGCGGGATTATGGCCGCACTCTACAAGGGGCTGTTCGTGTCCGGCGGAATCTCCGCCGTGGCCTTCTACCCGGTCACGACCAAGATGATGGAAGGCGTCGGCGGGGTCAGCGGGATGAACTATTATTTTGCGGCCTTGGTGGGGCTGGCGGTCACGCTGGCACTGGTCTTTATCACCGACTATTACACCTCCAAGAGTTATGCGCCGGTGAAGGCCATTGCTAAGGCGAGCGAGACCGGCCATGCCACCAACATCATTGCGGGTCTGGCTGTCGGCATGCAGGCCACCGCTTGGCCGGTGGTGGTGATTGCAGCGGCTATCCTCGGTAGCTACTGGATCTGCGGTGGAGCAGAACAGGGTGGTCTCTACGGGGTCGCCGTGGCGGCCGTCTCCATGCTGTCGATGGCGGGCATCGTCGTGGCCATTGACGCCTTTGGGCCGATCACCGACAATGCCGGGGGCATCGCAGAAATGTCCCACCTGGGCAAGGAGGTCCGCGACATCACCGATCCGCTGGACGCCGTGGGCAATACGACGAAAGCGGTCACCAAAGGTTATGCCATCGGATCGGCCGGCCTGGCGGCGGTCGTTTTGTTTGCGGAATACGCGAGGGCAGTGGAGAGCCAAAGCAAGGGCATGGCGTTCGATCTGTCGAACCCCAAAGTCTTAGTTGGTCTCTTTCTGGGCGGCATGTTGCCCTTCCTCTTCGGGTCGATGTGTATGAAGGCGGTCGGGCAGGCCGCCGGGTTGGTTGTCGAGGAAGTCAGGAGGCAGTTCCGCACCATCAAGGGGATCATGGAGGGGACGGGAAAGCCCGAGTATGGGACTTGCGTGGACATTGTCACGAAGGCCGCCATCAAGGAGATGATGATTCCCGGAGCCATCCCGGTTGTGGCGCCGATACTGGTGGGCGTGATCTTAGGGCCCCAAGCCTTGGGCGGCGTCCTCGTCGGCAGCATCGTCACGGGACTCTTCGTGGCCATCTCGATGACCAGCGGCGGAGGGGCTTGGGACAATGCCAAAAAGTACATCGAGGAGCAGGGCATGAAGGGCAGCGATACGCATAAAGCGGCCGTTACGGGGGATACGGTAGGCGATCCCTACAAGGACACGGCCGGTCCTGCGATCAATCCGATGATCAAAGTGATCAATATCGTTGCGCTCCTCATTGTGTCCTTCATCGTGTGACGATGGTCGGCAAGGGCTGTCCTGCTTGACGGGGTGAGGAGCCTGGGGTATCCTGATTTCATGTGATAGATTGTACCCAGGACGCGATGAGGCCAGGGCCCGATAACATTTGGAGGTGCTCCTATGGAACGACAGGAGAGGAGACCGGAGTCCAAAAGGGATCAGCAGGCAAAGGAAGAGGCAAAGCCGAATCCCAAGGTTGTCGAGGCCGGGAAAAAACTCAAAGAAGATATCGATA
>JACQCB010000145.1 GCA_016201805.1 Nitrospirota bacterium
GTCTGCAGCGTGACGGAGTACGGCGTGCCGTTTGCGTCGAGCATCTGGCGGGAGAATATTTTTGCCTGCCAGTTTCATCCTGAGAAGAGTCAGACGGTTGGACTGTCCATCATCCGGAATTTCGGCCAATGGCAGTGAGGGTCCTATGAAACGGTATCGGCAACGACGGAAAACGTGGTCGCGCCACACGCTCTGGCTGTGGCTTGTCCTGGTTGTGCTGGCGGGCTGTGCGCCGGCCAAGGTGAAGATCGACGCCTCGCCCGACATCGAGCAGTACCGCGTCAAGACGGTGGCGATCCTGCCGTTCGACGCGCTCGCCACCCCCCAGGTCGTCGATCAGCGCGACACCGACTTGCAAGCGCCGTCGGGAGCGATGCGGTCCGACATCACCTTCAGCATTCCGCAGACGGTCGAGAAGTTCGACCAGCCGACGGCGACCGTTCCCCCGCACGTCGCCGCGCGGATCACCCAGGGGTTTTACGACCGGCTGCAGATGAGGGAAGGGGTGCAGGTCTTGTCCCGAGAGGCTGTCGAACGGGCCAAACAGTCGCTGGGGGCGACCGCCAAGGGCGCGGCGATCGGCGAGATCGCCCGGCAAGTATCGGCGAAGCTGCAAGCCGATGCGGTCTTGGCGGGGCGGGTGCTGGTCTATCAGGAGCGGGCCGGCGTCCGATGGGGGGGCGCGCCGGCCACCGTGGGGTTCGAAGTCAAGCTGGTGGCGGCCGACGGGAAGATTCTGTGGGTCGGCAATTATTACGAGAAGCAAAAACCGCTGCTCGAGGATTTCGGCGGCTTCATCCAACGGGGGTTCGGGTTTCTGACCGCCGACGAACTGGCCCGCTACGGGATCGAACACGTGCTGCAACAGTTTCCCTTCGGGGGAGCACCGGCCAGATAAGGCAGAAGGATGCGTAAACGGCAATGGGAAAGGGCTGCACATGTTGGTGATTCCCGCCATTGACCTGAAGGATGGGCGTTGCGTCCGTCTCAGGCAGGGGGACATGCGTGAGGAGACGGTCTATTCCGAAGACCCTCCGGGGATGGCGGCTCGTTGGGAACGTCTGGGAGCCGAGCTGCTCCACGTCGTGGACCTGAACGGGGCCATCGAGGGGCAGCCGAAGAATGCGTCCCTGATCGAGGCCATCGTGAAGGCGGTGTCGATCCCCGTCCAAGTCGGGGGCGGGATTCGGTCGTTGGACACCGTCAAACTCTATTTTTCCCTTGGGGTGAGTCGCGTGGTGCTGGGAACGGCGGCCCTGCAGGATCGCCGTTTGCTGGATCAGGCCTGTGCGGAATTTCCTCAACGCATTCTGGTGGGCATCGATGCGCGGGACGGCAAAGTCGCCGTGCGCGGGTGGACCAGCCAGTCGATGACGTTGGCGAAGGACCTCGTGCGGTCTTTGGCGGGCGTTCCGCTGCGTGGCGTGATTTATACGGACATTGCCCGAGACGGCATGTTGGAAGGCCCGAACCTGGGCGCGCTGCGCGAGATGATCGAGTGCTCGTCCGTTCCGGTCATCGCCTCGGGCGGCATCACGCGGGCGGACGACCTCCGGGGGATCGCGTCGCTGGGGCCGAAGGTCGAAGGGGCCATCGTGGGCAAGGCGCTCTATGACGGCAAGTTGGATTTGGCGGCGGCGATTGCGGCGGTAAGGCAATAGGCTATGGGCGATGGGCTATAGGTGTTGGGAGCAGCGACATGGCTGCTGCACGGCCCTTCTTTGAGAGCCTAGAGCCCATCGCCTCGCGCCTACAGTGAGCGTAGCGAACGTGTTGACGAAGCGCATCATTCCCTGTCTGGATGTCAAGGACGGCCGGGTGGTCAAGGGCGTGTCCTTCATCGATCTCCGCGATGCGGGCGATCCGGTCGAAGTGGCGCGGGCCTACGACCGGGAAGGGGCGGACGAGATTTGTTTTCTGGACATCACCGCCTCGCACGAAAACAGGAAAACGATTTTCGACGTGGTGGCACGGACGGCGGAACAGGTGTTCATGCCCTTGACGGTGGGCGGCGGGGTCCGGACGCTGGACGATATTCGGGCGCTGCTGAAGGCGGGATCGGACAAAGTCAGCATCAATACGGCGGCGGTGGAGCAGCCGGACTTCGTGAAGGCGGCGGCCGAGCGGTTCGGCACCCAGTGCATCGTGGTGGCCATCGACGCGAAGCGTTCGGCCGATGAGGGCCTGCGGGCTCCCCGTTGGGAGGTGTTCACGCACGGCGGCCGGAGGTCGACCGGCCTCGACGCGATCGATTGGGCGCGCAGGATGGCAGACTCGGGAGCCGGCGAGATTCTCCTGACCAGCATGGATCGGGATGGGACGCAGCGCGGCTACGACTTGGAACTGACCGCTGCTGTCTCCGAGTCGGTTTCGATCCCTGTGATCGCTTCGGGTGGCGTCGGCACGCTGGAGCACCTCTACGAGGGGTTTGCACAAGGCCGCGCCGATGCGGTGCTGGCCGCGTCCATCTTTCACTATCGAAAGTATACGATCCCGGAAGCCAAGGCGTATTTGCGTGAGCGCGGCATCGCGGTGAGGCCGGCCGGCTCCGAGTGCTAGCAGATCGCGAGGAACACCATGGATGTCAGCCAACTGCGGTTCGATGAGCGGGGATTGATCCCGGCCGTGGTGCAGGATTGGCGCGACGGCACGGTCCTGATGGTGGGGTTTATGAGCCGTGAGGCCCTGGAGAAGACCCTCCAGAGCGGCTCCGTTCATTTCTGGAGCCGGTCGCGGAACAAGCTGTGGGAGAAGGGGGAAACGTCGGGGCATCGGTTGAGCTTGAAAGATCTGTTCCTCGACTGCGACGGCGACACGCTGTTGGTCAAGGCCGAACCGGTCGGGCCGACGTGTCACACGGGGGTGCAGGCCTGTTTTTTCAGGCGGCTCTTGCCTGACGGCACGACGGAAGCCGGGAAAGTGCTCGACGCGTCGGGCGGCATTCTGGAGCGAATCTACCGGACGATCCTGGAGCGCAAGCGGACGCCGCAAGCCGATTCCTACGTGTCCTCGCTGATGCAGGGAGGGGTGGATCGGATTTTAAAGAAGGTGGTCGAGGAGGCGGGCGAAGTTCTGCTGGGGTCCAAAAACGGCAAACGGGAAGAGGTGATCTATGAAGTGGCGGACCTCTTCTTCCATATCCTCGTCGTGCTCGGCCATCACGAGATCACCCCGGAAGACATCTACCGGGAGCTGGCGAGCCGCTTCGGGAAGACCGGCCTTCGCGGAGGGCCGCGCGATGGTCGTGCGAGTGGCAGGGCGGCAGCGGCGCCGGCGCCGAAGAAACGAGCTGGCCGCGTGAGCCGGCCGAGCCGGGGGAGCAGCGTGAGGCGTCGCAAGCGGCGGGAGCGATAAGGAAGGGCGGGTATGGGCGACTGTCTTTTCTGCCGGATCGTGGAACGGAAGATTCCCTCCAAGATCGTTCACGAAGATGAACTGGTCGTTGCCTTCGAAGACGTGAATCCCCAGGCGCCGACCCACATGCTCGTCATTCCCCGCAAGCACATTCCTTCGCTCAAGGAAACCGATGCGGCGGATGCCGCCTTGCTCGGGCATTTGATGACGGTCTGCGCGAAGATTGCCAAGCAGAAGGGCCTGGCTGACTCCGGCTATCGGCTGGTGACCAATACCGGGCCAAACGGAGGTCAGACGGTCTTTCACCTGCACATACATCTGTTGGGCGGACGGCCGATGGAATGGCCGCCCGGCTAGGGCCTTCCGTCCCGTTGACAGTCCATCAAGCCGTCTGTTAGCTTGACCAGTTGATTTTTCCGTCGGTTGGATGGGTGTACACCGTAGCACAGGAGTGGTATCGGCGTGAGCCAGGGCCTCATTCCTGAAGACGTGCTCAATCAAATCAAGGAACGGGCGGACATCGTCCAGGTGGTGTCCGACTACGTCACGCTGTCCCATGCAGGGCAGAATCTGAAAGGGCTCTGCCCGTTCCATGGCGAAAAGACCCCCTCGTTTACCGTCAGTCCAGCCAAGCAAATGTTCCACTGCTTCGGATGCGGCGTGGGCGGGAATGTCTTTACCTTTTTGATGAAGATCGAGGGGAGCGATTTTCCCGAGACGGTGCGCGAACTCGGGCGTCGGACGGGCGTGACGATTCCGGCGATTCACGAAGGCCGGCCTTCTCAGGAACGAGGCGAACGGCTTCGCTTGGAGCAGCTCAACGACGCAGCCGCCGGCTGGTTCCGTCGCAACCTGCTGGACCCGCAAGCCGGTCGGGAGGCGAGCGCCTACCTGTCTGAACGGGGCATCAGTCCTGAGACCGCCGAAACGTTCGGGCTGGGGGTGTCGCCGTCCTCCTGGGACGGGTTGATCAAGGGTCTGACCAAAGAAGGCTATACCCTCAAGGAGCTGGCGGTGGGCGGGTTGAGCGTCGCCAAGGATGCGGGACGGAGTTCGCCGGAGGCGGCCGGCTATTACGACCGGTTCCGTTCCCGTGTGATGTTTCCGATCCATGACCTCCGCAAGAAGGTCATTGCTTTTGGGGGACGTATTCTCGGCGAGGGGATGCCCAAGTACCTGAACTCGCCCGACACCCCGCTCTTCAGCAAGGGGCGCGGGCTCTATGCCCTGGAGCGGGCACGGGAGGCGGCCGGCCGTACGGATACTCTCGTCATCGTCGAAGGGTATTTCGACGCCATTGCGCTGCATCAAGCGGGGATCAAGAATGTGGCCGCGACGCTGGGGACCGCGCTGACCTCCGACCATGTCCGGACGTTGCGGCGGTTCGTCACCAAAGTGGTCTTGCTTTTCGATCCGGATGCGGCCGGTGTCCGGGCTGCGCTCCGGACGCTGGATCTTTTCGTGGACAGTGGGATCGGGGTCAAAGTCGTGTCGCTGCCGTCGGGAGAGGATCCCGATACGTTTATCCGGGCACAGGGCGCCGAGGACTTCGTGCAGTTACAGGACCGTGCGCCCAGCCTCCTGGATTTTGCCGTGGAGCACAGTCTGCAACAGGCGTCCTCTGGGCTGATCGAGGATCGGATCCGCAGCGTGGACGAGATCCTGCGCATTTTGCAGAAAACCAGCCACAGGATTGAAAAAGAGGAATGCACCCGCCGCGTCGCGGAGCGGTTGGGGATCAATCAGCATCGACTGATCGAGCGATACCCAGAACTGGTGGCGAGGGACGACCGGCGGGGTCCCGAGGCCGGCGGCAAGGCAGGCTCCCGGCCGACGCCGCTTTCGGAATCCGATCGGCGCTTGAAGGGCAGTCCCGAAGAACGGGACCTTGTCCACCTCTTGCTCCACGGCAAACTGTCGGCCGAGCAGGTCCGCAGGCTGACTGCGGAGTTGTTTACCGTGCCGGCCTGCCGTCGTCTGGTCGAGCTGGCGCTTCGTCACCTGGATCGGGACGGTCGCGTGCTGATCAGGCCCTTGCTGGACGAGGCGGTGGTCGATCCGGACTGTGCCGCGGTGGCGACGGAATTGTCGCTGTCGGAGCATCACTTCGACGACGTGCAGGAACATATCCAGGGCTGTGTCGAAACGATGGAACGGAAACGGTGCGAGCAGGCGTTGGGAGAGTTGATCGTCCAGCTTCGGGCGGCGGAGCAGGAGGGACGGACGGAGGAGGCCCGACGTTTGAACGCTCAAGTCAACGACCTGCGTATGAAAAAGGCCGGCGCTCCGACCGCCTAACGCGCACCTCAGGGAGTCGATATGCCCAAAGAAGCATTGCTCGGCGAAGTCAAGAAGCTGATCTCTCGCGGAAAAGAGAAAGGCTACTTGACGTATGAAGAACTCAACAGCACGTTGCCCGCCGAGATGGTCTCTTCCGAGCAGCTCAACAACTTGATGACCATCTTTGGCGAGATGGACATCGAGGTCATCGATGCCTCCGAGGGGGATCGCTTTCAGAAGGCGGCCGACGGCGAGGAGATGACGGAAGAGGTGGAGGAAAAGGAAGAGGCCGAGGAAGAGGAAAAGGAAATCGACCTGACGCCGGGCGTCCTCAGCCGGACCGATGATCCGGTGCGCCTCTACCTCAAGGAAATGGGCAGCGTCGCGCTGCTCAGTCGCGAGGGCGAGATCGAGATCGCCAAGCGCATCGAAGAAGGCAAAAAAGACATCGCGTCGGCCGTCTTCGGCATGCCGATGTCCATTCAGTTCGTGCTCTCGTTGCGGGACAAGCTGAAGGCTGGGAAAATCAGCATCCGGGAACTCGTGCCGGTGGCCGAGGAGGAATTCGAAGAGGAAGAAGAGGTGGAGCGCGACGATACGGAGCTCCGGGACAAAACCCTCGAGGCTCTGACCAAGGTCCGCA
>JACQCB010000132.1 GCA_016201805.1 Nitrospirota bacterium
GTGAGTTCCCCTCCCGCGATGACACAGGCCGGTCTGGCAACTGGTCTGCCCGTGGCGATCATTTCACGTGCGATAGCTCCGAAGGTCTTGGCGGCCTCCCTGGCTTGCCCGGTCAGTGTGGTGGTGAGGATGAGCGGGTGGAGTCCCGCACGCGCGGCCGCCTTGGCCACGGCCTCCACTGCGGCGCCGTTGTTGCCGACGATCTCGTTTTGCGCCTGTTTGAAGAGAGCTGAACCAGGCTTGGGCGTTTCTTCCTCTGTGCCTCGAAGTCCTTTGGTGAGGTGGGCTCGAACCGAAGCCGATACTTTGTTCCATAATCTATAGCGGCGCAGGATCGCACAAGCCTCGGCGTAAGTCGTGGGGTCTGGGGCGGTCGGTCCTGAGCCAATGGTTCCTAGATCGTCGCCGAGGACATCGGAGAGGATCACGCTCACGATCCTGGCCTTCGTTGCCGAGACGAGGCGGCCTCCCTTGATCGTGGACAGATGCTTGCGGACGGTATTGACTTCCTGGATCGAGGCGCCGCAGCGCAGGAGCCGTTCCGTCGTCTTCCGCTTTTCCGCCAGTGTGACCCCGGCTACCGGCGCCGGCAACAGGCTTGAGGCTCCGCCGGAGAGGAGCACGAAGAGCAAATCCTTCGAGGTCAGCCTGCCGAGCAATGCGCGTAGCTGCCTCGTGGCCCGTTGCCCTGCCCGATCGGGGATGGGGTGGCCGGCCTCCAACAGCCGGATGGTCTTGGTGGGGACGGCATGACCGTACTTGACGATGACGAGACCTTCGGTTAGTTGCTTCCCAAGCAGGTGTTCCAGCGTGGCCGCCATACGTGCCGATGCCTTGCCGGCTCCCACGGCGACGACGCGATCATAGTCTCGCAGGTCATACCATTGCCGTCCGACGGAAAGTCGAGGGCCGGTCCGCTTCACGTGGCGCAGGACGGCGGCTTCCGGGTCCGCCGCCTGCAAGCCGGCTTCGAGGAACCGGCCGAGAAGCCGGCGCACCCTGGGCTGCTTGACGCCGATCCGCATCTGGACTTATTGCGGCTTATCTTGCTTGAAGCAGCGGAGCGGGCAGGATTGCTTGGGAACCTTGAGCTGGTGGGTGCCCTTGGGGAGGTATTCTTTGTTGATTTCCGGATTCAGCATTTTGAGTTCCAGGAAATACGTGCCGAACTCTTCGGCGATGAAGGCCAGGTGTCGCTGGGGATCTTTTACGTTGACGGTGACCGTCTCGGTCTCCAGCGGCATGTAGAGATCCTTCTTGGTCAGGCCCAGGTATTTCTCAGGCTGGGAGTAAATCTCCTTGGCGGCGATGATGCGGGGCACATACCGCATCGTCTCCCGCACGTAGGACATTCTCCAGTAGTCGTCGACCCGTTGCTCCTTGAGCAGCTTCTTGATCCGGTCCTCCCCGGCATTGTAGGCTGCCATGGCCAGGAACCAGTCGCCCACGTCCTGCTTGAGGAACCGCAGGTATTTGATCGCCGCTTCCGTGGACATTTCCAGGCTCCGCCGGTCGTCGCGCCACTGGTTGCTGAACAGCTTGTACCGTTTGCCGGTCGAGCCGATGAATTGCCAGGGCCCGGAGGCCTTGGCGCGCGAATAGGCGGCCGCGATGCATTTGCTCTCCACCAGCAACATGTATTTCAGATCGTCCGGCAGGCCCGCCTCGGCGAGCTGTTTTTCCACCGGCGGGAAGCAGCGGCCGGTCCGTTTCGCCAGGATGATGCTCGCGCCCTCGTCCTCCAAAAATTGGTAGAACTCGTATTCGATCCGCTCGCGGACCTGCCAGTTGTCCAGGGGCACCGGCTGGCCGGCGAAGACCAGTTTGTCCGGGAGCTTGAACGAACTGAGAAAGTGCCGCGGCCCTTCCCGCTCGATTGCGGGGAGGATGACGAGGCGATCCTCCGCATCGGGGGGAGCGTAGAGGCTCTCCGTCGCCGTGAGACCGTTGTCCTGATCCGGGGCCTTCGATTTATCGATCGCAATGGATGGTGCAGGCATCAGGCCGGGAGGCGTGGCCGCAGGCGACGACGAGTCGGGTCGAGATTGACGCGACGGCTCTGCTTGCGCGGGCCGCTGGCCCGTACCGAGGGAGAGCAGCATGAATCCTGTCAGCAGCACGGCCGATAGTCTCTGCCGGGGCCTCATCGACGTTGCATTGCGCGGCGCGCTGGACTGGTGCAGCATGGGACTCCTTGGATGTGAAAACGGTCCATCGGGCTTGTTCATGCTCGTCGGGCTCATGCTAGCAGGAAGCGGCGTGAGCGGCAAGGGATCTTCCCGCCTGTGTCGATACGCGTATGGTAGACTGACGTTCCCATGCGGAGCCTTCAGGTTCTCAACGAGCGGATCACGCGCTGCACCCGGTGCCCGCGCCTGGTCGTCTACCGGGAGATGATCGCGCGGACCAAGCGCCGGCAGTTCCGTGGCGAGACCTATTGGGGACGTCCCGTCCCCGGTTTCGGCGATCCGAAGGCCAGCCTCTACGTCTTCGGCCTTGCGCCGGCCGCCCACGGCGGCAATCGAACCGGCCGGGTCTTTACCGGCGACCGCAGCGGGGATTGGCTCTATGAAGCGCTGCACCGGTTCGGGTTTGCCTCTCAGCCCCAGTCAACCCACCGGGACGACGGTCTCCATCTCAGCGATTGCTATGTTGCGGCGGCGGTGCGCTGCGCCCCGCCAGGGAATAAGCCGTGGCCGGAAGAATTTGACGCCTGTCGGCCCCA
>JACQCB010000133.1 GCA_016201805.1 Nitrospirota bacterium
CCGATTAAAGCCACCTACATCGGCAAGAACATTCCCACCTCGCGGGACGAAAACGTTCGAGTGTTCCTTGAAGAAGAAGGCGAAGACGACCGTGTTGTCATTGTAGATGGAGGCGCGCCATGAGCCTCAAACGCAAAGACCTGACCAGCATCGCATCCTTGTCGCCCGACGAGATCATGCTCATCCTGGAGACCGCCGACTCCTTTAAAGAGGTCACCGGCCGGGAGATCAAGAAAGTGCCGGCCCTCCGAGGCAAGACGGTGGTGAACTTCTTCTTCGAGCCCAGCACCAGAACCCGCACCTCCTTCGAGCTGGCGGCCAAACGCCTCAGCGCCGACGTCATCAACTTCTCGCCCTCCTCCAGCAGCATCGTCAAGGGCGAGTCGCTCCTGGACACGGCGCGCAACATCGAAGCGATGCAGGCCGATATCATCGTGCTGCGCCATCCATCTGCCGGAGCCGCGGAGACCCTGGCACGCGGGGTGAAGTCTTCCGTGATCAATGCCGGCGACGGCTGGCATGAACATCCGACCCAAGCCCTCCTGGATCTCTTCACGCTGCGGGAAAAGAAGCTGGAATTCAAAGGGCTTCGCGTGGCCATCGTCGGGGACCTCGCGCACAGCCGGGTCGCCCGGTCCAACATCTACGCCTTGACCAAGTTGGGCGCGGAAGTCCGGGCCGTGGGGCCGCCCACCATGATTCCAGCCTGTCTGGAGAAACTGGGCGTGCGGGTCTACTACGACATGGACGAGGCCTTGCGCGGGGTGGACGTGATTATGATGCTGCGCTTGCAATTGGAACGACAGGGCCGCGCGCTCTTCCCGACCATCCGCGAGTACTCGCGTCTGTACGGCCTGACCGCCGATCGGCTCAGACTGGCGGAGCCGGACGCCCTGGTCATGCATCCGGGGCCCGTCAATCGCGGCGTGGAAATCGCCCCGGAAGTGGCCGACAGCTTTGCATCAGTCATCTTAGACCAGGTGACCAACGGCGTGGCCGTGCGGATGGGCGTCTTGTATCTCCTTTCAGGAGCGAATTGAACGACTGCGTGCCATACCCATCGGATCATTGAAGGACACAATCACCCCATGGCTCACTCACTCCACCACTCCATTCTGATTCGAGGCGGACACGTGATCGATCCGGGGCGTATGAACGGCCCGGCCGAGGTGCTCATTGAAAACGGGAAGATCGTCGCGGTGGGACACAACCTGGCCGTGCCGTCGCGCGGCCAAGACGCATCCCTGCGCACCATCGATGCAACCGGGCAGTTGGTCCTCCCGGGTTTTGTAGACCTGCACGTCCACCTGCGCGAGCCGGGGTTCGAATACAAAGAGACGATCCAGACCGGGACAGCCTCGGCCGTGGCCGGCGGATTCACCTCGGTCTGCTGCATGCCGAATACGAACCCGGTCAACGACAACCAGGCGATCACCGAATTCATCCTCGACCAGGCCCGCGCGGCCGGCAATGCCCATGTCTTCCCCGTCGGGGCCGTCACCAAAGGCTCCGAGGGCAAGGAGCTCGCCGAGATCGGGGACCTGCGCCGGGCCGGCTGCGTGGCGATTTCGGACGACGGCCGCCCGGTCATGAACAGCCTGGTGATGCGGCGGGCCATGGAATATGCCCTGGCCTTCGACCTGCCGGTGATCGACCACTGCGAGGACCTGCATCTCTCCGAAGGCGGCTGCATGAACGAAGGCCTCGTCTCCACCCAACTCGGCCTGCAGGGGATTCCGGCGGCGGCGGAAGACGTCATGGTTGCACGCAACCTTGCGCTCGCCGAGTTGACCGGAGCCCGCCTCCACCTCGCGCATGTCAGCACCGCCGGCTCGGTCCGGATGGTGCGGGAAGCCAAGGCGCGTGGAATCCGGGTGACGGCGGAAGCCTGTCCGCATCATTTCTCCTTGACGGAAGAAGCGGTGCGCGACTTCAACACCTTGGCCAAGATGAATCCGCCCCTTCGAACCTGGCAGGATATCCAGGCCATCAAGGAAGGGCTGCGCGACGGCACGATCGACGTCATCGCGACGGACCATGCGCCCCATGCCACCCAGGACAAGCAACGGGAATTCGCCGAAGCCCCCTTCGGCATCGTGGGACTGGAGACCGCGCTGCCGCTCACGCTGGCGCTCGTGGAGGAGGGCGTCCTCTCGCTTGAAGCGGCGGTGGCCAAGCTGACGACCGCGCCGGCCCAGACCTTCAGCTTGACCAAGGGAACCCTGGCTCCCGGCGCGGATGCCGACGTGGTGGTGGTCGACGCGCAACGTCAATGGGAAGTGGACCCATCGCGGTTCCGCTCCAAGAGCACAAACACCCCCTTTGCCGGGTGGAAAGTGAAAGGGCTGGCGACAACCACGATTGTAGCCGGCAACGTTGTCTATGAGCTTGCGTAGCGCGTAACGTGGCGCCGGAGCATACGACAACACGATGCCTGACCTTCTGTCACACGCTCGAAGTGGTCGCCCTGGCCGTCTGGGTGGGGGGATTGTTGGTCATTATCGGGGCCGTCATCCCAGCCGTCTTCAATTCGTTCGGCATGGAGCCTGGCGGACGCTTCCTGACACGGGTCTTTGACGGGTATAATCGGCTGACCGGCGGAGCCATTGCACTCCTGGTGGGAGCATCGGCATGGCGGGTGTGGAACGGCGCGCAGGGAAATCCCGGAGGCTCGCTCACGAAGTCGGAACTGGCATTTTTGAGCGCCATGATCGTGATCGCCTCGCTGATCACCCTGGCCCTGGGCCCTTGGTCGGTGACCCTGCAAGAACAAGCCTTTGCCGCGCAAGGAGAAGCGAAGAAGACGGCCTATGAGGCCTTCTTCAGAATCCATTCGCTGGTGCGCGGGCTGTACGTGCTGAACCTCGGCCTGGGGATTGCGCTCCTCGCCGTGAAAGTCAGGGACTGGATGGGCCGGATGAAACTCGACTCATGAAAAAAGCTATTCTTGCGCTCGCCGATGGGACGGTCTTTGAAGGCCGCGCGCTCGGCTTCGATGGGGAGACGGTCGGGGAGGTCGTGTTTAATACGGCCATGACCGGCTATCAGGAAATCCTGACCGATCCGTCATACAAGGGGCAGATCGTCACGATGACCTGTCCGCACATCGGGAACTACGGCGTGTCCCGCGAGGATGTCGAATCGCGGCGAGTCTGGGCCGAAGGGTTCGTGGTCAAGGAATCGAGCCGGAAGCCCAGCAACTGGCGGGCCATCCAGGGACTGGACGACTATCTGCGGCAAGCCCGCGTCGTGGGCATTGAAGGGCTGGACACGCGCGCGCTGACCAGGCACTTGCGCGACCATGGCTCGCAGCAGGCGGTCATCTCGCATCTCGACCTGGATCACCGGCGGGCGGTGGAGAAAGCCAAGACCGCGCCGGGCATTCTGGGTCGCGACCTGGTTAGGGAAGTGACTTGCCGCGAAGCCTATGCCTGGACCGAGGGCTCCGGGCAGTGGACGCCGGAATCGGACAGGAACGGACCACAGAGGCCGACGCGGCCGTTTCGAGTGGTCGTCTATGACTTCGGCGTCAAACAGAATATCCTCCGCCGCTTGGTGGACATCGGCTGCACGGTGACCGTCGTGCCGGCCTCCACCACAGCCGACGCGGTCAAAGCCCTGCGGCCGGACGGGGTCCTGCTCTCCAACGGCCCCGGCGATCCGGAAGGCCTGCCCTATGCGGCCAAGGCCGTCAAACAATTACTCGGCTGGCGTCCCATGCTCTGCATCTGCCTGGGGCACCAGATTCTCGGGTTGGCGATGGGACTCCGCACCTACAAACTGAAATTCGGCCACCATGCAGCCAACCACCCGGTGCTTGATGTGCGGACGAGAAAAGTGGAGATCACGTCGCAGAACCATAACTTCGCGGTGCAAGCGCCGGCCGGAAGCGCTTCCGACGCGGCACCGATGGCGACGGAGACCTCGTTCGGACGGGTGGCCGTCAGTCATCTGAGCCTGAACGACGGCTCGATCGAGGGCATGGTCCTGCTTGACCATCCGGTCCTCTCCGTGCAGTATCATCCGGAGGCCTCGCCAGGCCCGCACGACTCGGCCTATCTTTTTCACCAGTTTGCGCAGATGATGGAGAAACACCATGCATGAGCGAGCACGGACGTTCCACGGGGTTGCGGCGCTGAGCGTCCTGCTCCTCCTGGCAGGTTGCATCACCATCAATCTCCTTCCAACGCCGGGCGCCTTGCGGGAAGAGCACCTGAGCGGAACCGGCAAAGCCAAGGTGTTGCTCATCGAGCTGTCCGGACTGATCAGTTCCCAGGACAGCGGCGGCTTGGTCGCCCACCCGAACGCCGTGGCGCAAATGAAGGAAGAATTGCAGCGCGCGGCGGAGGATGAGACCGTCAAAGCGCTCGTGTTGCGCATCAACAGTCCCGGCGGGACCGTGACCGCGTCGGACATCCTCTACCATGAAGTGCGCGCCTTCAAGGAGAGGCGCAAGGTCCCCGTCGTGGCCTCGATCATGGATGTCGGCGCGTCCGGCGGCTATTACGTGGCG
>JACQCB010000134.1 GCA_016201805.1 Nitrospirota bacterium
ACGCCGTCGCCCCGAGATCGCGGGCGGCTTCTTCCAGCGCCGGGTCCAGCTTCCGCAACCTAGCCCGCACGATGACGACCACGATCGGCACGTTGAAAGCCGCATGCCCGATCGTCACCGTGGCAAGGCTCAGCGGCAACTTGATCGACACGAAGAAAAGCATCAGCGCGACGCCCAGCATCACCTCGGGGATGACGAGCGGCAACAACAGGGCGCCTTCGATCACCCGCTGTCCACGGAACGGGAACCGCTCCAGCGCCACGGCCGCGCAGACGCCCAGCGCCGTCGCAATCGCGGTGGAGACCAGCCCCACCAGCAGGCTGTTCTGCGCGGCCGCCAGGAGCGCCTCGTCTTCAGCCAACACACGGTACCACTGCAACGTAAAGCCCTGCCACGTCGCGGAGAGCCGCGACGCGTTGAAAGAAAACACGATCAGCACCGCGACGGGAGCGTACAGGAACAGCAGGTTGCCCAGACTGGCGGCCAAGAGCCAGGAACGTCGCCGGCTCATTGACGCACCTCTATTCCCTTGCTTCCACTACCCCGGCCCTCGCCGCCCCCCTCCATTCTGACGTAGGCCATGACCCCGGCGAGCACCAGTCCCATCAAGACGAAGGAAATCGCCGACCCGAATGGCCAGTCCCTCACAACCAAGTACTCATGCTGGATCAGGTTCCCGACCATCATCGTCTTGGCGCCCCCCAGCAGGTCCGGCGTAATGAAGGCCCCGAGCGAAGGCATAAAGACGAGCAGACAGCCGGCCACAATGCCGGGCTTCGTCATGGGCACGATCACCCGCCAGAATACCGCCCAGGAAGGCGCATAGAGATCCCGGGCCGCCTCCACCATGGACGGCGCCAGTCGCTCGATGGCCGCATAGAGCGGCAGGACCATAAACGGCAGGTATCCATAGACCAACCCGATCAGAACGGCGGCAGGAGAGTACAGAATCTCAATCGGGCTTGCGATCAGCCCCAGGCCCATCGCGAGCGTATTCAGCAGACCTTCGGCGCGGAGCAGAAACATCCAGGCATAGGTCCGAACCAGGAAATTCGTCCAAAATGGGATCATGACCAGCAAAAGCCAGACACCCTGCCAACGGGCCGGCGATCGAGCCATGTAGTAGGCCAGCGGGAATCCCAAGACAAGACACAAGACGGTCGTGGCCGAGGCCAACGTCAGCGAGCGGAGGAAGACCTTGAGATAGAGCGGATCGACGACGTTGAGATAGTTGGCAAGGCTGAAGGTCCACTCCACCCCGCCGTAAGTGCCCCGTGACGCGAAGCTGATGACGAACACCAGCGCAAGCGGGAGCACGAAAAAGACGCCCATCCAGCACAAGGCCGGCGCGAGCAGCCACCCGGCCAGCACAGGCCTCTTAGGGCGATCGCGGGCAGGGGCTCTCTCAGATGGGGAAACGATGACACTCACTCGGTCAGGACCACTCCCTCACCGACCGTCCACCGGACGAAGACCGCTTCACCGGGCAGAAACCGCTTCCGGCTCCCTCCGGCGTTCGGCACGCGGGCCTTCCACGAGATTCCGTCGGCGAGGGACAGGAGGTAGTGCATCTCGCTGCCGTTATAAATGGCCTTGCTGATCCTGGCCTCAATCGTATTGTCGAAGCCAGCCAGGCTGACCTCCCTGGAGAGATGCAGCCGCTCCGGGCGCAGTACTAACGTCACAGGACTCCCCACCCCAGCCCCGGCAGGCGGACGCGCGACAATGGCTTGGGCCTTGGGAAGGCCAGGCACCGTCACGTCGCAACAGCTCCCGTTCAGGCTGCGGATATGGCCCGCGAGCGTGTTGGAGACCCCGATGAAGTTGGCCACAAAGGAGGAGACCGGCGTTTCGTAAATCTCCTGGGGGCTGCCCACTTGAAGCAAGCGTCCGTGGTTCATGATGGCCACCCGGTCCGACATCGTCAGCGCCTCTTCCTGATGGTGCGTGACGCAAATGAACGTAATCCCCACTTGTTCCTGAATGGCTTTGAGCTCGACCTGCATGTCCTGGCGAAGCTGCTGGTCCAGCGCCCCAAGCGGCTCATCCAGCAGAAGGACCGAGGGACGGTTGACCAGGGCCCTGGCCAGGGCCACTCGCTGTTGCTCGCCTCCGGAAAGCTGCGCCGGCAATCGGTCCTGCTTGGACGTCAGCCGGACCATGTCGAGCGCCGCCTCCACCAGGGATCGCAGCTCCGCACGAGGGACGCGGCGCATTTCAAGCCCGAACGAGATGTTGCCGAAGACCGTCAGGTGGGGAAACAGCGCGTAATTTTGAAAGACGAGATTGACGGGCCGATGATTGGGGGGCACCAGCCGCATCGACCGCCCCTCGATCAGGATGTCGCCCTGATCCGGGTGCTCGAATCCGGCCAGCAGTCTCAGGGTCGTGGTTTTGCCCGATCCGCTCGGTCCGAGGATGGAAAAAAACTCTCCTTTTCGGACCTCCAGCGACAGGTGATCGACGGCCGGGATCGCACCGTGGGCCTTCACCACATTTCGTATGTCGACGCTCACGTCGGCCACGATTGCCGACTCCTCCGCCCGCACGAGAGCCCTATCCGGCGAGCCCGTCTTTCGAGTTGGTCTCCCGCGCATGCCGCCGCACGCGCAACCTGGTCTGATGTTCATGCAGGAGTTCACGCCGCAAGACCTCATGGTCCTCGCCGACGATCTTGACCAGACGGTCGGCGTCTTCCGCATGGTCCCGAACCAGTTCCGACAGCGTCCGCACTTGCCGCTCCAGTCGATCCAGCCGCCAGAGCACACTTTGCAACACGGGCTGGGACGGGCTGTCCTTGACTGCGATCGCTTTCGTTTTGCGCGCGGGCTTCTTGGCCGTTGTTTTTCTGAGCATCGCCTCCACCTCATCACCGATGCGTAACCACGAACCTCGGAGGTAGTATCGTCGCAAGTGACGGCCCTGTCAATCTCTCCTTGTCTTTCCGAATCCGCCGGCGCC
>JACQCB010000015.1 GCA_016201805.1 Nitrospirota bacterium
ACCAACGTCGAAATCAGCGTTCCCTCATGGTCATACGCATCCGCGTCACCCTTCTCAGCCCGATGGCATTCGATGCAGCCGATCCCTTTCGGCGCATGACGGCTGACTTTCCAATCGTTGATCCCGCCGACCGCCACATCCTTGGCCATGTGGCAGTCGATGCACCGCTTGTTCTCGCCCCTCACGATCGGCCGGAGCCCGCCCCCGCGCCGCTCCTCCACTTGGATATAGCCGACGCCGGTCAGTGCCAGGAACAACACCAGACAAAGCCCGCCAATCAGGTAGCGCGTGAAGTTCAACTTGCCGTTCGGCGCGTGACTCGGTTCTTCAGCAGTTGTTGCGGATTGTTCGTTGGGCTCTTCCATGACGCTCTCCTTACATCACATCCTGGTATCCAGCACCATGAGGATCACGAAGGTCACAACCGCCAGAGTCCCAACCACCAGGTTGATGAACGGCATGGGCCATCCCCGCTCCGTCAGCGCCAAGTCCAGAAACGGATAGGCCACAAACAGTCCCGCCCCGCCCAGCAGGCTCCAGAGCGCCACCGGTCCAGGCAGCAGCGTGATCCACATGTAGGGAGCCGAGAAGTACCAGGGTGGCGACACATCGGAGGCGACCTCCTGCGGATTGGCCGGCGGGCCCAGCGTCGGAGGGAAGATCATGACCAGATCCGCGATCAAGACCAACAGCCCCACGGCGATCGCACCCATCACGAGGGTGTGCTCAGGATAGAACGGATGAAAGCCGCGACTCCCCTTTACCTCGGCAAAACCCTTGAGCCGCACGACGACCACGTGCCCGGCCACAAGACCACCCAGCAAGACCGGCAACAGCTTGGTGTGCAGGTCATAGAGCCGCAGAAGCGTCCCGCCCGATACCTCTTCGCCTCCGCGCAGGAGATACATGAGCGGCATCCCCACGATGGGCAGGTTCCCCAACATGCTCGTGACCACGGTCATCCCCCAGTAGGAAACATTGTCATACACCAGGGAATAGCCCGTGAAACCCATCCCCAGCGTCA
This sequence comes from Nitrospirota bacterium, assembly GCA_016201805.1. Taxonomy (GTDB): domain Bacteria; phylum Nitrospirota; class Nitrospiria; order Nitrospirales; family Nitrospiraceae; genus SCVQ01. The sequence continues at coordinate 1,025 of JACQCB010000015.1, forward strand.
CGAAGAGGACCACCGATCCGGTCACCCATTTCAACTCGCCCGGCGTCCGGTAGGCGCGGGTCAGAAAAACCCGGATCACATGGAACAGCAGGAACAGGATCATCAGGTCCACCGAGAACTTGTGTACTCCCCGCACGAACCAACCCAGATACACGTCATGGGTGATCTGCTCGACACTCTCATAGGCTTTCTCCGGCGAGGGGACATAGTAAAACGTGAGCAGGAGGCCGGTCGCCACCAGCAGGCCGAACAGAGTCAGGGGAATGGCTCCCAGCGTATAGGGCCACCAGTCGAGGTGCTCCGGCAGGTCCTTCTGGATGGAGTCGATCCAGCTTTTTCGAGCCGGTTCTTCGGTTGCCGTCACTTGTGGTTGTGATGTCACTGAGGCCATCCGGTCCTGAATTTTTAGTTTTGGTAACCTTAACTTAAAATTCAAAAACTCATAATTAAAAACTGCCGACCGCTAACTGCTCTGAATGTTCACGTATAACTGATCCCCTCGCGTGACCACCTCGAACCGGTCCAGCGGACGGGGCGGAGGGCCGGCGATGTTCCGACCGGTCTTGTCGAACACGCCTTGGTGACACGGACACAGAAACTGTTCCCGTTCTTTGCTCCAGGATACGAGACACCCCAGGTCCGTGCACCGTCTAGAGAAGGCCAGCACTTCCTCATCCGTCCGCAGCACCATGATCTTCTGACCGCTCAGATCCATCGACAGCGCCTCCCCGACCGGCACACGGGACAAACTGCCGATGAGGACCGCCTCGTAGCGTTTTGGCTTCGGGCTGGGAATGAGAAACTGGACGAAGCGCAGCGCCAGAGTCCCCATCCCGAAGAGCAGGCCGAACCCCATCACCGCCTGACTCAGAAACCGGCGCCGCCCAAGATCATCGTGAATAATCGCCATAGTTCTCCAGAAATGACGATTTTGTCATTGACGGAACAATCGTCAATGATTCAATGAGTCAATGGTCAAATTCTTCACGAGTACCCTCTCTCGCCGTGCTGCGCGAGGTCCATACCCATGATCTCCGCCTCGCCATCGACACGGGGATGCAAGGCCAGCGCAAGGCCTTTCACGAGCAGAAAGGTCCCCAACCCGGCATAGGCCCAGACAACCAGTACGGCGACCACCTGGGCGAAGAACTGATAGGGATAGCCGTAGAACAAGCCGTCGCTGC